>DATLKH010000129.1:0-3368 GCA_035538475.1 Candidatus Dormiibacterota bacterium
CCGGGCGATGTGGCCAGGGCTTTTTGGGATGTGGCTGCAGACCGCCTCTTCCTCGTGAGCATTTCCGGCGGCACGGTGTGGGCCTGGTCGGAACCCGGGATCACGAGCGTGAACGAAGCCACGGGCTGGCGCTACTACGCGAACATTTCGCCCGATGGACGCTATGTGGTGTACACGGATTGGTCCGACACCCAGCAGACCCAAGCGCGCGTCTATCTGTTCGACCTGAATTCGAAAACGACACGAATGCTGATCGACAAGCCGCGCAGCCAGGCGGTGTTCATCAAGAAGGACTGGGTTTGGTACCTGGAGGAAAAAGCCTGCGGCAGCTGCCCGAGCGGAACCCAGCCGACGGGCACTGTTTTCGCCATGAATGTCAACACCGGCGTGGAGCAGCTGGTGGGCTTTCCCGCCGGTGAAAATCTCATCGCCGCGAACGCATCCGTTCTCAGTCCGGGCGAGTGGTGGCCGAACTCTTGAACCCAGGGCGTAGCATCACTTTCTTGTGAGCGAATTTCCGGCTCCGAATATCGAAGGGGCGGTGCCGTCCCACCTGCCGGTGCTGCCGTTGAAGTCGACGGTGGTGTTCCCACGGATATTCATCCCGCTCTCAGTGGGGCGTAAGAAATCACTCCAGCTGCTGGATGACCTGAGCGGCATCGAGCGCCACATCGCAGTCGCCACACAGCTCGACGAAACGGCGGAGGAGGTTGGGTTCAGGGACATCCACCACGTCGGCACGATGGTTCGGGTGCAGCACCTGCTCAAGCTTCCGGACGGAACCGTGCAGCTCGCGGTTCTGGGATTGCGGCGAATCCGGCTTCTCGAAGCTCTGACCTCGGAGCCGTACTTGACCTGTGAAGTCGAGATGATGCCCGAGACGATCGACGACGCCGCCTCCATCGAGCGCGAAGCGCTGATGCGCCGCGCCATCTCATCGTTTCAGCAGCTCGTCACCCTGGCGCCACACCTCCCGGCCGAGCTTGCGGGCGCCGCGGCCGCGATCGATGAACCCCTGCACCTGGCGTACTACATCGCCAACCACATCCGTCTGACGACTGAGCAGCGACAGGAAATCCTGGAGGTCGACTCCTCAAAGGCGAAGCTCGAGCGGCTGCTCGGCCACATGGCGCACGAGCTGGAAGTGCTCGAGCTTGGACGCAAGATCCAAACGCAAGCCGAAGAGCAGATGGGCAAGGCGCAGCGTGAGTACTTCTTGCGCGAGCAGCTCAAAGCGATTCAGCGCGAGTTGGGTGAGCTCGACACCGAGCACGCGGAGCTCGGTGACCTGCGCGAGCGAATCGGGAAGGCCGGGCTTCCGCCTGAGGCAAGGCGAGAGGCGGATCGCGAGATCTCACGTTTGGAGCGGATTCCCTCGGCATCACCGGAGTCGTCGGTCATCCGCACCTATCTCGAGCTCATCGTCTCGCTGCCGTGGAACGTCTCGACCGGCGGTGAAGTGGACGTGAAGAAAGCACGCGAGATCCTGGATGCGGATCACTACGACCTCGACAAGGTGAAGCAGCGAATCGTCGAGCACCTTGCGGTGCGCAGGTTGAAGCAGGAGCGCGGTTCCACGGATCGCGGTCGCGAACCGATTCTTTGTTTCGTCGGTCCGCCCGGCGTGGGCAAGACGTCGCTCGGTCACTCGATCGCGCGCGCGATGGGCCGAAAGTTTGCCCGTGCCTCATTGGGCGGCGTGCACGACGAGGCGGAGATTCGAGGGCACCGCCGGACTTACATAGGCGCGATGCCGGGGCGCGTGCTGCAGGCAATCCGCCGCGCCGAATCGAACGATCCGGTGTTCATGCTCGACGAGGTGGACAAGATCGGCGCCGATTGGCGCGGTGATCCTTCGTCTGCACTGCTGGAGGTGCTGGACCCGGAGCAGAACAAAGACTTTCGTGACAACTACCTCGACGTTCCTTTCGACCTGTCGAAGGTCATGTTCATCACCACCGCGAACACACTCGACACCGTGCCTCCCGCGCTGCGCGACCGCATGGAGGTGCTGCACCTTTCCGGATACACGGAAGAGGAAAAGGTTCAGATCGCGCAGCGTTTTCTCGTGCCCAAGCAGCTCGCGGCGCACGGTCTGCGGCCGGATGAGGTGGTGATTTCAGAGGAGGCGATCCGGCTGATCATTCGCGAATACACGCGCGAGGCCGGCGTGCGCAACCTCGAGCGCGAGATCGCATCGCTGATCCGGCGCGACGTCGCCGAGATCGCGGCCGGCAAGAAATTGAGGGCCATGGACGACGCCAAGAAGGTGCGCGCCGCCCTTGGGAAGCGGCGGTTCTTCGACGACGCGGCGGAGCGCATCGACCGTCCCGGAATCGCCACCGGGCTCACCTGGACCCCGACCGGCGGCGAGATCATCTTCGTCGAGGCTGCGCTCACACCCGGCAAAGGAGAGCTGAAGCTGACCGGTCAGCTCGGCGAGGTCATGAAGGAGTCGGCCGCCGCCGCGCTGTCCTACCTGAAGGCGCGGGCCCGCGACATCGGAATCGATCAGTCGCTCTTCGACAGGAACGACATTCACGTCCACGTGCCGGCGGGCGCACAACCGAAGGAAGGTCCGTCAGCGGGTGTGACCGTGCTCGCCGCCATGGCTTCGATCCTCACCGGCCGTCCGGTGCGCGACGACGTCGCGATGACGGGCGAGATCACCCTGCGCGGCAGGGTGCTGCCGATCGGTGGTGTGAAAGAGAAGGTTCTCGGTGCACATCGCGCGGGGCTGCGGCGGGTGCTGCTGCCAAAGCGCAACGACGCCGATCTCGACGATATCCCGGCCGACCTGCGCAAAGAGATTCACTTCGTGCTGGTTGAATCGATCGATCAGGTGCTGAGGGAGGCGCTGGCGCCCCGGCGCTCCGCGGCGCTGAATGGGAACGGTGCCCGCCCTAGTGTCGTTGCGAGCGCTGCAGGATCCAGTCGTGGGCAGCTAACTCAGCGGAGTCGTCCAGTCGCGAAAGCGCGTCGACGCCGCGCCTCTTGACGGCCGCCCCGATCAGATAGTCCGCGAGCTGCGGATTCTTCGGCAGCAGGGATCCATGCATGTAGGTGCCGATCACGCCTGCCTGAATGCAGCCTTCGGTCTTGTCAGATCCGTTGTTGCCATTTCCGGTCAGGATCTTGCCGAGTGGCTTGGCCTCCGAGCCGAGGAACGTACGGCCACTGTGGTTTTCGAAACCGACGAGCGTATTTGGACTGATGCGGTCGATTGAAGTCTCGATCACGACGTCGCCGATGAATCGCTTTTTGCCGGCCTCGGTCCTGACGTCGATCATCCCGATGCCGTCGAAACGCTCGCCCTCAGCGGTCTGGTAGTAGTCGCCGAGCAGCTGATAGCCGCCGCAGACGGCGAG
>DATLKH010000130.1:0-6624 GCA_035538475.1 Candidatus Dormiibacterota bacterium
GATCGGATGCGCGAGCCCGGCCTCGATGTTGCCCATGGCTTCGCGCAAATCGCGCCAGGTGAAAGCCTCTCGGTTGTCTTCAAAGGCGTACATCAGCGCGACCGAGGTGGCCTGTTCGATCATCGCAGGAGAATAGCCATCCGTCACGCGCGCAAATTCGTCGCGGCGCGCCGGTGTGTCGAGGTCGGGGTCGTGCTTCTTCTTGGCGAAGTAGAGGTCCGCGATGTCTTTGCGGTCCTCCTTGGTCGGCATGCGGAAGATGATCTGGCGGCCGAAGCGTCCGGGACGCGTCACTGCTTCGTCGAGCACTGACGGCCGGTTGGTCGCGCCTACGAAGAGGATGTTGTAGCGAGGCGCACGCAGAATAGGGACACGGAGCTTGAGGCTGGATCCATTGACGCCGATCTTGCGTGGAACGAAGAGACCGTCGAGCGTGATGTTCACGAACCGCCGGCCCATCTGCTTGAAGTAGCCCGGGTTGTCGACGCCGTCCATCATCACGAGCAACGTGTTGAGGCCGAGCTGACCGCCGCCGAACATGCCGCCCAGACCGCCCATGCCGCCCGCGCCGCCCATGCCGCTGCGCCGGTTGCCCAATGCATCGAACTCGTCGATGAAGACGATGCATCCGCTCCAGCGCTTGGCCCTCTTCTTCGCGGCGCGCACGGTCATGAAGACGTTGAGCGCATCCATGCCGAGGAACATGCCCTGAAACGAAGCGCCGGATGTGATGATGATCGGCACGTGCATCGACGACGCGATGCCTTTGGCGAGCATCGTCTTGCCGGTCCCAGGAGGTCCGACCATGAGCACACCACGCTCACGCTTGCCGCCAGCCTTTACGTAGTTGCGGCCCTGCTCCATCAGCGTGAGGATCCGCTTCATCTCGTCGACAGCGGACTTCTGGCCGCGGACGTCCTCGACTCTGACCTCGTAGTTGGCCTCGCCAGGGTCGACATAGTTGCGGCCCATTCGGCCGTAGATGAAGAACGCGCCAAAGAACAGCATGAAGTTCACGACCATCAGCGCCATGACGTAGAACAGCTGCGGGATGACGACGCCGAGGAAGGAGGGAAGCGCGGCGATGGCATCTTCAGGGCCGAGCCCGAAGAGCAGCGCGGCGCCTGCGAAGTAGAGAAAGACGATGAAAGCGATCCACAGCATCCGGCGCCAGAACATCGCGCGGTTGGTCTCGATGGTCCGGTCGTCCGGATTTACCTCTGGCGCCATGCGCTCGCTGAGAATCAGCCAGCGTCTGATCATGGTGAGAATGCCCCTGCAGACGATCATTGCGACCAGGGCATAGATGAGCGACCAGAAGATGCCGAGCTGGAGGGCGATCAGCGCGAAGGAAAACGAAGTCGCGCCGACGAAAAGCGTGAAGATCCAGAAGATGATCACGGCGGGTCAGCTCCTTATGTGGCTCTATACGATCTTGGGTTTCGAATCGACAGGAACACAACGATAGCGAGCCCAAACGCGACCAGCACGTCTCCTATCGAATAGACCTCCGGAGACGGAGACAACTTGATCCAGTCCCCCAGCAAATTCAAAGTCGTTCCCGAGGTCATCACCGTGTACTGAGCGAAGCTGCCGGCGGTTGCGAGGTGGCTCGCGAACTCGGGCGCCACTGGCATCCGGAAGCCGTTGACCGCGATCACGAGCAGGTTCACGGCCGCACCGATCGAGACGAGCCAGATCCCGGGAACGCGGTCGACCTGCCACAGCGTCCAGGCGACGATGCCGGCCAGCGCCAGCACATAGATGAAGCGAGCTGCTTCAAAACGGTCCAGCGGCGGCAAGAGCACTGCGTAACGGACCAAGACCACGGCGACGATCAGCCAGGGCCAGCGAAATTTGAGCTGTGCGAAGTTGCTCAACTTGCCGCGCGTGACAAGGCCCAAGACCGCCGCGGCGCCCATGGCGATCAGGTAGAGCAACGCTCAGCCGGCGGCGAGTCGAGCGGCAGCCCCCGCCAGTACTTTCACGCCCACAGGAAGCGCGGCCTCATCGATTCGAAATCCAGGCGAGTGATGCGCCGGCGCCACATCACCTGGAGGTCGCGCACCGAGCATGAAGTAGCACCCAGGAATCCGCGTCAAAAACTCGGCGAAGTCGTCACTCACAGTGAGCGGACGGCCGAGCACGCTCGCCTTGTCGCCGATCAGTTCGGTACCGACTTCCATCACGGTGCGAGTCACATTCGGCTCGTTCATCAATGGCACTGTGCCGTGCACCAGGTCGAATGTGGTGTGGACCTCGAACTCGCTTTGCGTCTCGCGCAACAAGTCGTGCAAGCGATCGAGCGCTTGCTCACGGAGCGAATCGTTGAAAGTTCGCACGCTGCCTTGAACCACCACGCCGCGCGGCACGATGTTCCAGGCGCCGTCGCTCTCGATGTGGCCGATGGTGGTGTGACACTGCACGCCTTCGTGCTCGAGGCCCTCGACGACCGTGTGCAGACGCTCGACGAAAAACGCCTGCGCAGCGAGAACGTTTCCGCGCCGGCCCATCATTCCACCGTGACCGCCAGGCCCGCTGAAGCGAACGTCAAATGCGTCAGATCCAGCCCACAACAGTCCGGGCCGGGCAACCACCGTTCCGGTTGGATTCCAGCTCGTGATGTGCAGCCCGATCACTGAATCGGGATGGTGGTCGTCCAGAAGCCCTCGCGCAATCATCGCTTTCGCGCCCTCGACGATCTCTTCTGCGGGTTGAAAAACGAAGAGATATCTGCCGCCCACATCCCAGATTCGGTCGATGAGCGTGCGCGCGACCCCGATCATGATCGCCATGTGCGCATCGTGCCCGCACGCGTGCATGCGCCCGTCGATTTGCGATTCGAAATCGACTCCCGATTCTTCTTGAATCGGCAGCGCGTCGATATCGGCGCGCAGCATCACCGTCTTGCCCGGGCGTCCGGTGTCGAGCAATGCGACCGCTCCGGTCTCAGTAGGGCACGGATGCAGATCGAGCCCAAGCTCACGCAAGCGTTCACGCAGGTATTTCGTGGTCTCGTGCTCGCTGAAGCTGACTTCCGGCAGTCTGTGAAAGTAGCGTCTCAGGTCTACGACGTCATCGAGGACTGACTTACTCGGCAGTGGTGAGGTCGCGTGTTCCTCATTCATGAACGGCGACGAGACTGTATCCACGCGCCGAGGCGTGCACGAACGTGGTGCCCAGGCCGGGTTCGAGCTGGTCAAGCCGCCTTCTCAACGTGAGCAGCGCCGAGTGGACTGTGGAGTGCGCAGCGTTGTTGCGGAAAAGTCCGGCCTGGATCAAGTCGCGCGCGGTCGCCGGTTTGGAGCCTTGCGCCAAAAAGAGGACGACTGCCGCCTGCTGCTGGGTCAACCGCGCCTCACGCTCACCGAGCTTGACGGTGCGCCGGGTCGGATCGAACTCGAGTCGACCGAAGCGATAGCTGCCCGGCCGGCCTGTGCCACGCTCGACGAGGCGGGCCGCGAGGTCGGAGTAGATGTGCGCCATCGGCACATTGCCCTTGACGAAATAGGAGCTGGCGCCCAGCTCATAGGCCTTTCGGATCGAGGCCGAGTTGACCTGAGCAGCGGAGAGCACGATCACCGGCAGACCGGGATGATGCTGACGAATCCAAGTCAGAAGCTGGAAGCCGGAGTCTTCGCTTTCGTCGAGCACAAGATCCAGCAGGACGGCGGCCACGCGCTCGTGCTCCAGCACACTTCGCGCCTCGTCGACGCCGGCGGCAACGGAAGGTCGGTAGCCAAGATCCTGTAAGTCGATCCGAAGCTGCTGGAGCATGGCGGCTTCGTCCTCCACCACGAGCACCAGCGATCCGAGGACGTCCGCCGGCCGGTACACCTCGAGCCCGGGGGGCAGCGGCGGCAGGCGAATCTCCCGCTGTCGCGGCGTTCCGGTGGCAACCGGGGTGGGGCTGTGGTTTTCCAAGGTTGGCTCTACACCATTATTTACGAAGATTGACTACGCTTGAACCGTCAAACTCATCGAGGCCCCGTCATACTTTCCGTCGGACCTGGGGCATATTGGAAAAACAAAGGGGTAGATTGGGGATGACTTGGCGTAACAAAGTCCAGGGAATCGTTGCAGCAGGTGTCTTCCTTGGGATGTTGGCTCTGGCCGGCGGCGCCGGCTGGGTCGACTGGCTTCTCGGCTGGGTCGACAGCTTCGCGTTCTAGCCATCTGAGTTTCGGCGCTCTTTAGAGCGCCGAATCGCGGGTGGGAGCAAGGCATAGAGGTCGGCTCGGTCGACTGCTTTGCTCATGTAGCCGACGACGTCCGGATCGTCGGTGCCTGACGGGAACACCGGGTAGGCGGTGTAGAAGATGACGGGCAGCTTATGCCCGCGCGCCCTCAGCTCGTTCAGCAGGCCCCAACCGTCCATCGGCTCGGGCAGCATGAGATCGATGATCGCCACCTCTGGGTGGTCGGCCTGCGCCCGTTCGAGGGCTTGATCCGCGTCTTCAGCGATGGAGACTTTGTAGCCAAGCATTCTCAAATCGGTCTCAAGGATCACTCGCCATGCCCGTTCGTCGTCGACAACCAGCACGGTCGACCCCCTTAAATCCTCGGGGGTGGGCGCGATCGGCTTAGGAGGTGTGAACGGCATCGTGCCCGTGGCGCAGTATATGCGAGCAAGTGGCGACTCCAATCAGCCGTAAGCGGCGAGTGCTCCTGCCGGGCAACGGGGCTGGTCCAGCGCCGGTTCGGCAGCGCGCGGGCACGGCGCCGGGCCGGTCGGGGCCATCTGCTGCGGCATTGATCCACGAGCTGGGCAGCTGTGTGACCGAGGCGGACCTCGTCCAGGTGCTGTACCGCGGTCTCCAACCCCGGTTTGGCTATGACGTGGTCAACCTCCAGGTGCTGGAACGTGAGGGTTGGTACCACTCGGTCCCACTCGACGCCGGCGTGCTGCAGGACGTGCGCAGGCGGCCGCTGCGCGAGTCCACCTTCGCCAGGCAGTTCGCGAATCCGAAGACGGTCGTGCTGCCGGTCGAATCGTGGCGTCAGGAATTCGGAAAGGGCCCTGGCTCCCGAGAGCGAAGCAAGCTCGCCATCTGGGTGCCGGTGCTGCACCAGGGCGAGCTGATCGGCAGCGTCATCTATCAGTCCTACCGCAAACGGCGCGTGCCTACCCTCGAGCTGAGCTTCCTAGAAGACGTCCACAAAGGCCTCGGAGTGCTGCTCGCCAACGCCTCCCTGAACGAGCTGACTCGAAACCAGGCGCGGCGGCTGGAGGCGTTGAACGCGATCGCCCGCTCGATGACCTCGACCCTGGATGAGATGAGCGTGATGAACGGACTGTTCGCCACGCTGCGCGAGCTGCTTCCCGTCGACTCGCTGGAGATCGTCACCATTCAGGACGGCTCGGAGCGCGTTCGCCACCTCGAGGTGACCGCGAGCCGCCCAGCTCGCTCCAGGCTGCTTTCGGCGAAGTCCCCGCTCGTCCAGACCGCACGTGAGGTGGGCACCGAGGGCAAGCCTCTGGTTGTGCATGAGCCGGAATCGGCGGTATGGGTGCCGCTCAAGGAAGGTGGATCGTCGCGCGGCGCGCTGGGCATCGAATGCTCGCGGCCGTATACGTACGAGGATTCGACGGCGGCCTTCCTCGAGCTGGTGGCAGACGAGGCAACGCTGGCTTTGCGCAACGCCCGCAGCTACGAAGCCATCGAGGATCAGCGCCGCCGCCTCGAAGTCGTCAACTCCATCGGCCGCAGGCTCGCGTCAAGCCTCGACCGCTGGTCGATCATGCGCACGCTCCGCGAAGAGCTGGCCGCTCACCTGAACTTCGACGGCTTCATCCTGGCCACCGTCACGCAGACGAGCGACGGGCCGGTCGCGGAGGGATACCAGTACGTGGCCGGCGTAGAAGAGGTGGTGCCGCCGGTTCGCCTGGCGGTCGCAGGGCCGTCGCGCGAGGCGTACGAGTCAGGCAAGCCTGTGCTGGTGCGCAGATCTCCGTGGTACCGAACTCTGGAGGGCAAAGCCCTCGAGCGCGATGCCTGGACCGTGGCACAAGGTGCCGCGATTTTCGTTTCGGGACCACCGTCGGAACAGCGACGCGTGTCGCGATCGTTCGTCTGGGTGCCGGTGCTCAGCGGCGACCAGATCACCGCGCTGCTTTCCCTCCAGTCGTACACGGAGGACACCTTCGACGATTGGCACGTGAAGCTGCTACAGGACATCGCGGCGCACGTCAGCCTCGCGCTGGCCAACGCGGAGCACTTCGGCCAGGCGCAAAGCGAGCGTGCGCGCCTCGAGGCACTGCACGTGCTCGAGATGGGAGTGGCGGGCGCATCCGACGAACGACAGATCGCGCAGGCACTGTTCTCGGCCGTCGGCGACTACATCGGCTCGACCCACATGGTGCTCGCCTACCTCGACGTGGCCGGCATGGTCGCGGGATTTGCCGCCGAACGTGGACAGGAAGCCGCCGCAATCGGCCCTGTCGCCATCGATCAGGCGCCTTTCTTCCGCCGAATGATCGAGCAGAGCGCGCGCGTGATCGACGTCACCAAGGCCGAACCGGACGACATGCAGGGTCCGATCGGCAGTTACCTGTTCTCGCGAACTCCGACTCATGCCGTGTGGGCGCCGATCACACAGGGCGGTCGCATCGTCGCCGGGGTT
>DATLKH010000131.1:0-11321 GCA_035538475.1 Candidatus Dormiibacterota bacterium
GAGCTTGCGCGCGAGGCGATCCATGTTGCCGGCGTACGCATCACCGCTTTCGGTGTAGCGGGCGTGCGTGTCGTGGCCTGAGCCGCGAGTGAAGTATCCGGCGGACGGATGGTCGGTTCCGGGCAGCGTTCTGTACGGCACCCCGTCGTGGTCGACGTCGCCATATCGGGCCCACTCGCCGTTCAAGCGCTCGAGGTCCTCTTTGGACAGCACCTTGCCGCGGTCGAAGGGCTTTTCCGGGTACTTGAACTCCGGCGTCATCCACAGATTCATGCCGAGGTCGAGATCGGACAGCACGAAGACCGCAGTCTGGAACCGGTCCGCATAGTCGAAGGCGTCGCGCCCGAATTCGTAACACTCGGCGACCGAGCCGGGCAGGAGCACCAGATGCTTGGTGTCTCCGTGCGAGAGCGTGTAGACGAAACCTACGTCCGCCTGCGAAGTCCTGGTCGGCAGTCCGGTCGACGGCCCGATGCGCTGGATGTCGAAGATCACGACCGGCACTTCGGCGTAATAGGCCAGGCCGCTGAACTCGGCCATCAGCGAAATCCCCGGACCTGACGTGGAGGTCATGGCGCGGGCGCCCGCCCACCCGGCTCCGATCGCCATCCCGGCCGCGGCCAGCTCGTCTTCGGCCTGTACGACCGAGATCAGCCGCTCGCCGGTCTTCGGATCGATGCGAAAACGATCGGCATAGGCGATCAAGTACTCGCACAGCGACGATGAGGGTGTGATCGGGTACCAGGCCACCACCGTGACCCCGCCCATCAATGCTCCAAGAGCCGCCGCTTGATTGCCTTCGACCAGAACCTTGCCCTCGACGACTCCAGTCATGGGCTCGAGCCGGTATGGATCCTGCTTCGAGAAGTTGTCCTGCCAGTAGTCGTAGCCGACTTTGATCGCGTCGAGGTTGACCGGAACCGCCTTGGGCTTGGCGAGGAACTGCCGCTTGACGCCGTGCTCGAGAGCTTCCCACGGGATCCCCAGCAACCCGCCCACCACACCGACGTAAATCATGTTGGCGAGCTGCTTGCGCAGCGTGTCGCTCTGAATCTTCGACTTGGCGAGCTTGGCGAAGGGAACCGGATAGTAGGTGACATCGGTGCGCGCGTCGGCCGTGGAAAACGCCTCCTCGTGGATGACGACGCCATTCGGCCGGACCGACTTCAAATCTTCACGCCATGTCGCGACGTTGAAGGCGATCAGTATGTCGACCTTGTCGTTCCGCGCCATGTGCCCTTCGGGCGTGATTCGCAGCTGGTACCAGGTCGGCAGGCCTTCGATGTTGGATGGAAAGACGTTCTTGGGCGCGACCGGAATCCCCATGTGGAAGATCGCTCGGGTCAGGACCAGATTGGCGGTCTGGCTGCCTGAGCCGTTGACGGTGGCTGCCTGGATGGTCAGGTCGTTGACGATGGACTCGGTCACTTCTAGGGCGAGTTAGGAATTTTACGCGCGTGCAGGCCTGAGCCTTGATTCCTTACATTCGTGGGCGTCGTGAAGGTGGCGACCCCGAAAGAAATCGAACCGGGCGAGCGTCGGGTGGCGCTCGTGCCAGATACGGCCAAGATGCTGATCGCGGCCGGATTGGAGGTCTCCGTCGAGGCCGGCGCCGGGGCTTCCGCCTACTTCCCCGACGAGCTCTACGAAAAGGCGGGAGCGAGAGTCGCGAACCAGGCCGGCGCGATGCTGCTCGACGCGGACGCGGTTTTGAAAGTCCAGCCGCCGCGCGAAACTGAGATCGCGCAGCTGAAGAAGGGATCGGTCCTGATCAGCTTTCTGCAGCCCGCGACTCAAGGCGACGCCGTCAAGTCGCTCGCACAGCATGGGATCACGGCCTTCAGCCTCGAGCTGCTGCCTCGCATCTCGCGGGCCCAGTCCATGGACGCGCTTTCCTCACAATCCTCTGCCGCGGGCTACAAGGCGGTGCTCATGGCCGCGGACAGGCTGGGCAAGCTCTTCCCGATGATGATGACGGCGGCCGGCACGGTCGCCCCAGCCCGCGTTCTGGTGATGGGCGCCGGGGTGGCCGGTCTTCAAGCCATCGCCACCGCCAAGCGCCTCGGCGCGGTTGTTTCTGCCTACGACGTCCGCCCAGCGGTGAAAGAAGAAGTCCAGTCGTTGGGCGCGACTTTCATCGAGCTGCCCCTTGAAGCGCAGGAAGGTGAAGGGGGATATGCACGCGAGCAGTCGGAGGATTTTCTGCGCAAGCAGCGGCAGTTGATCGGCGAGCACATCGCCAAGTCCGACGTTCTGATCACCACGGCGGCAGTCCCTGGTCGCCGAGCCCCGCTGCTGGTGACCGCGGACATGGTCAAGGGCATGCGCAGCGGCTCGGTGATCGTCGACCTCGCGGCCGAGACGGGCGGAAATGTCGAGCTGACGCAGGCCGGTAAGGACGCCGACGTCAACGGCGTGACGATCATGGGCACGCGCAACGTGCCATCGACCATGCCTCAAACCACCAGTCAGCTCTATGCCCGCAACGTGGCCAATCTGCTTCTCCACCTGGTCAAGAACGGCACGATCGCGCTTGATTTTCAGGACGAGATCACAAAGGGCGCGTGTGTGACGCACGGCGGGGAGATCGTGAACGAGCGCGCGAAGCAAATGGTGTCAGCGGGTTGAGTAACGAGCTGCTGACCGAGTTCACGTACTTCGTGCTTGCCATCTTCGTCGGTTTCGAGGTGATCTCCAAGGTCCCGACGATCCTGCACACCCCATTGATGTCGGGCACGAATGCGATCCACGGCATCATCCTCGTCGGCGCGATCCTGATCGCCGCGGGCGCCAATTCTCCTGTGACGATCGCGTTGGGTCTGGTCGCAGTCACTCTGGCCACGACCAACGTCGTCGGCGGTTTTGTCGTGACGGACCGGATGTTGGAAATGTTCAAAGGCCGGCAGCCGGCGAAGAAATGAACATCGCCATCGCGCTCGCATATCTGCTCGCGGCCGTGCTCTTCATCTTCGGCTTGATCCAGCTGAGCTCGCCGAAAGGAGCGCGCAACGGAAACTACATCGCGGCCGCGGGCATGGTGATCGCGCTCGGCGCCACGATTCCGCTTCTGCACTTCACCAAAGCCGGAATCGTGATCATCGCCATCGGTGTGGTGATCGGCGCGATCGTCGGCACTGTCGGCGCTCGCATGGTGCGCATGACCGCGATTCCCCAGATGGTGGCGCTGTTCAACGGAGTGGGCGGTGGGGCGGCTGCGCTGGTCGCCGTGGCCGAGCTGCTGAAGTTCGATGCGCATCCACCTTTTTCGGAAGCGTTTCCCAGTGTCTTCAGCATCGTGATCGGATCCATCTCATTCGCCGGCAGCATGGTTGCGTTCGCGAAGCTGCAAGAGCTGATGACCGGAACGCCGATCACCTACAAGGGCCAGCAGATCATCAACGGTTTGATCGCGGCTCTGATTGTTGGATTTGCAATCGCCGTCCTCGCAATCGCGTCGGTGCCGCTGACATTCCTTCCATTGATGTTGCTGGCGTTGATCCTTGGGGTCGCGTTCGTCATGCCCATCGGCGGGGCGGACATGCCCGTGGTCATTTCGCTGCTCAACGCCTGTACGGGATTGGCTGTGGCTGCGAGCGGTTTTACGCTCAACAACTTCGCGCTGATCGTGGCGGGGACGCTGGTAGGCGCATCCGGTAGCTTGCTCACCAAGCTGATGAGCGACGCGATGGGCCGCTCGCTTGCCAACGTTCTGTTTGGCGCGTTCGGCCAGGTTCATGCTGGACCCGCCGCCGCCGGTGCTCAGCAGGCGCGCAGCGTGAGATCGGGCAATGCCGAAGACCTTGGCACGCTGCTGGCTTATTCGAATCGGGTGATCATCGTGCCAGGTTATGGATTGGCCGTCGCGCAAGCACAGCACGCGGCACGCGAGCTGCAGGACGCGCTCGAAAAGCGTGGGGTGGAAGTGGAATACGCAATCCATCCCGTGGCGGGACGAATGCCGGGCCACATGAACGTGCTTCTCGCCGAGGCCAACGTGCCGTACGAGCAGCTGAAAGAGATGGACCTGGTCAACGACGATTTCAAAAATGCGGATGTCGCACTGATCGTGGGCGCGAATGACGTGGTCAACCCGGCCGCCCGCAGCACGCCGGGCAGTCCGATTTACGGCATGCCGATTCTCAATGCGGATCAGGCCAAGAACATCATCTTCATGAAGCGCTCGATGCGACCCGGTTTCGCCGGCATCGACAACGAGCTGATGTACGGCCCGAAAACGGTCATGTTCTTTGGAGACGCGAAGGACTCTTTGACGAAGCTGGTCAGTGCCGTGAAGGCGGCCTGAGAGGCGCCAGAAATAAGACGAGCCTCCTGACCTATCCGGTAGGAGGCTCGCGCCGCGAAGAGGGTGTGGTGCAGGAATGGTATGACCGCGTCGCCTGAATTGTTAGTGCACGAGCCACAAATAAGCTCCGCCGAGGTTGTACCCCAAGGTCCTGCGTCGCGTATACGAATCGGGCCTGTGAGATGATCGAAAACTCGATGGTTGGGGAGCTGGTCCCCGCGGCGGTGGATCCCGTCACCGCCGGCCGGGACGTCTGGAGCCGTTTTCACGAGCTGCGCCGGGTCCGGCAGGAGGAACTACGTCCTGACGACCCGCTCGAGCCAGACGAACACGTCGAATTCAACATGAAAAGAGAAAACCCGTTCGAGTTCCATTACTGGCACGAGATCGCGCGGGACGGGGTGATGCTGAGCTGGCTCAACGGAGAGGTGGTCAAGCCGGCGAACCCCGAGTACGCCACCAACAAGCACCTCTACTGGGCCGATGCTTACGTCCGCCCTGAGCACCGCCGCCAGGGCGTCGCCAGTCTCTGGCTGCCCGTCCTGGCCGAGCTGATGGACCGCCACCAGTGCACGGTCCTCGGCATCGGGACCGAGCAGGAATCCGGCCAGCGCTTCCTCGAGTGGCTGGGCGCGAACGTGAAGCTGGTCAACATCGAAAGCCGGCTGAAGCTGTCCGAAATCGACTGGGACATGCTCGAGCGCTGGAACGAGGAAGGCGCGAGGCGCTCACCCAACACCGCGCTCGAGGTCTATGACGGCGGACCGCCCGAGTCGATGTGGGCGGATTTTGCGCCGCAGTTCACGAGCATGTTCAACACCATGCCGCTGGAGAACCTGGATCTGGGCGACATCATCATCACGCCGGAGCGGCTGCGCGATTGGGCAGACCGGCGCAAGCAATCTGGGGAGGTTCTCTACACGGTTCTGACGCGTGAGCCTGACGGTGAGATGTCAGCCGTCACCGAGATCTTGTGGGCGCCGCACCGGCGCACGATCCTCCATCAGGAGTTCACCGGGGTCCGCCCCGATGCCAGGGGTCGCGGACTGGGCAAGTGGATCAAGGCAGCGATGCTCCTGCACCTGCGGGCGATCTACCCGGACCTCGAGTGGGTTGTGACCGACAACGCACATTCCAACGGACCGATGCTGAAGATCAACCGCACCATGGGCTTCAAGCCGTATCGCGAGCAGGTCGAATACCAGATGACCCGTTCAGAGCTCGAGGCTCGGATCCGCTCTCTTTAGGTTCGGCGGGCGCGCTGGATGCTCCGCACGAGCAGGATCAAGCCGATCACGATCAGCAACGCGGGCAGCGCGGCCTTGCCGAAGATGCCGTAATCGCGACCGCTGATTCCGAGGATCGACTCGAAGAGGACGAAGCCGATCGCAAAGATCATCAATGCGATGAACATCAAAGTGCGGCCGGTCTTCAACGCGTGCTGGTCGCGGTCCCGCATCGCCTGTAAGTACATGCCGAGGCCAACGCCGCCGGGCACGATCAAGGCCCACACGTAAGCCCAGCTCGCCCAGTCTCCCGTGCTGTTCTGGTACGCCAGCACCAAGCCGAGTACTGTGATCGCTCCGCCCGGGATGGAGGCCCCCTGGCCGAAGCTGAGGAAGCCGGCGACGAGCAGCGTGAGACCGGGAATGATCACGAACAGCGGCCAGCCGTACTGGGTCAGGTCGATGCCCGCGAGCACGACCACCAGGGCGAAGATTCCGACCACGATCAGCACCATTCCGAGGGCCGCGCTGGAGCCGAAGCGTCGGCCTCGTGACGGGTACGGAACGGCATTGACGTAAGGCGGGGTTGGGGCTGCCGGCTCGACGGCGACTGGTTCGGCGGCTGGAGGCTCGGCGGCCGGAGGCTCGGCGGCGACCGCCGGCTCGGGCTCCCCGGTCAGCGTGGCGTTGCTCTCGGCGGGCTCGTCCGAACCGGCTGACAGCTCAGACTCGGCCGGCGGTTCGGTTAAGGCCGGAGATGGTGAGTCAGTTGCGGCTGACTTCTTGCCGGCGAAGATGTCTGGGCTGCCGGCAAGCAGATCAGGAGTGACATGAACCATGTCCTCCTTGACGCTTGCGTCATCGTTCGATTCGTCGCCGGCTGGCCGGGGGGCGCGCTTGCGCTTGCTCATGGGACGAAAAGCTTAACCGGCCATGCTCAATGCCAGACATCGGGTTCACCGGGCCGTGGCCGTGCCCGATCTCGAGCGAGTTCGCGATCGCTTCGGTGATGAAAGCCTTCGCCTGGCGCACGGCTTCCAACGGTTCGAGGTCCCTCGCCAGACCGGCAGCAATCGCGGCCGAGAACACGCATCCGCTGCCGTGGGTGTTGGTGGTTTTGATGCGGCGACCCGGCAGCTCGATCATCTGCGAGCCATCGAAGAAAACATCTGTCGCATCGTCTTCGGCATGCCCGCCTTTGACCACCGCGGCGCGTGCGCCCATCGCCACCAGGTCACGAGCCGCCTGTCGCCTTTCGTCGAGTGTGCGAATCGACCGGTCGAGCAGCACCTCGGCTTCGGGCAGGTTGGGCGTGACAACTGAGGCAAGGGGCACCAACTTCTCGCGCAGCGCTGCGACGGCATTCTGCCGCAGCAACCTTGCCCCGCCTTTGGCAACCATCACCGGATCGACGACGAGACGTCTCAACTGAAAGTCGCGAATTGCCTGCGCGACCGCGTCGATGATCGCGACGCTCGACAGCATTCCGGTCTTGGCGGCTTGCACTCCGATGTCGTCGACTACGGCAGAGATTTGGTCGCGAATCAGGCTGGCGGGAAGCTCGAGATAGTCGATGACGCCTTGCGTGTTTTGAGCGGTGACGGCAGTGATCGCGCTCGTTCCGTGCACCCCGAGAACGGCAAACGTCTTGAGGTCGGCCTGGATTCCGGCGCCGCCGCCTGAATCGGAGCCGGCGATCGTCAGCGCGACCGGTAGCTTCATCCAGGTGTCACCCGCCGGCCGGCCAGATACACGGCGCCCGCTACGCCCACACTGATCAGTCCAGAGAGATCGGCGCCGCGTAGCGTGCTGACCAATCCGTCGTTGAAGAAATGTGCCGGCGAGCCGAGGTTGCTGAAGAGATTCGAGTAATTCACGAAGGCGAGGCTCACTGCGGTTCCGGCGACCCACGCCGCGAGCGCGGTCGCCGGGCGCGGTTTGTTCTCGAAGAGAAAGAAGCTCAGCAGCACCACGGCCGCCCATGCGGGCGCCCACAGGTAAGTGAGGATCAGGAAGTCTTCGTATGCGACGTGGAAATCGATGACGAGCACGGCGTACGCGGCGAGCGCGGTCCCCAGGATTCCGCATGCGAGCGCGGTCTGCCAGCGCTGCAGCCGGATCCCCATCGCCAGAGTGACGAGGCCCGCGGTGTAGACATCGAGATAGTTGGCCCAGATCTCACCGACCACTATGAAGATGAAGAACGGAATCGCGATCCAGGTCGGCGCGTGTGCGCTGATGACCGCCAGCACTCCCTGGCTCGAGGCGAGCTTGGCATCGATCGTCGGCAGCAACAATCCGAACAAACCCAGCAGGATCATGGGCAAGGCGACTCCCACTACCGGCCACAGCGTTACGGCGCGAGCCGGGCTCGATGAGGGGAGGTAGCGTGAATAGTCGCTCGCGAACGGAAACCAGGACGCCACGAGCGCAAAGCACGTCATGAACCCGAGCACAAACGCGCCGGCGTAATCGGCGCCGCCCGCAGATGGTCCTTGCGTCCAGTGGAACTGGGGAGCCAGGACGATGAACACCGCCGCTGAAAGCAAAGCAAAAGTGACCGCGCCGTAGGTTTCGAGAACCTTGATCGTCTGGTGACCGTAGATCGCAACGCCGACACTGACGGCGGCGATGAGGATCACGAGGGCAAACGTGATCCAGCGGTTGCCGCCACCGAAAAGCTGCGCGCCGGCTTGTGCGGCGATGACGCAATCGACCGCAAACCAACCCACGGCTAGAAACAGAGTCAGGGCTGCACCGAGATAAGAGCCGCGCAGACCAAAGATCCGTCGCGTGAAAACGATCTGCGGCAATCCCGATCTCGGTCCAGTGTTGCTGAGCAAGCCGAGAATCGCGGCGGCCGCGATGGTGCCGAGAACGGTCGCGATCAGTCCATCCCAAACACCGAGACCGTAGTAAGTCGTGAGCAGGCTTGCGGTGAGGAGGCTCGCGTAGTTGACGAACGCGCCCGCCCACAAGAAAGCGAGCTCACGGGGTATGCCGTGGCGCTCCGACGGGGGGATTGCGTCGATCCCATGCGCCTCGACTTTGCCGAAGACATCAGCCTCGGCCTGAACAGCCACATCGCTCATCTCGTCCCTCCGCTGGCATTACCCAGTTCAGGTGTTTAGCGGTCGGCGCGTGGCGCCCTCTCAGCCTCCATCAGCGGAAGCTCCCGCAAGCCCGATCTTACTAGTGGACGGTGACGGCCGTTTCGTGAGCAGATGCGGGCTGAGACCGGCGACGCCAAGGCGCGGGTGGCGCAAGGAGGAGGGCACCCTGTGTGGTCCCCGCACCATGGATGCGGGGGCAGCGACGAGCGCCGGGCCCCGCAACGCAGGCGTCAGTGTCCGCAGGACGCTCGCCGGAAATCAGCCCGCGGATGCCGCGCAAATGGCTGTTACAGGACTAGTGCTGTCTCCAGGGAGCCGGGAGCAGATGGCCGAGGATCCGATACACCTCGGGGTTCAATGCCAGACCGACGTGGCTGCCGTGGACTTCGATCGAATTCACATCGTGTCGCAAGCACGCTCTCCAGTTAACGACGCCGTCCGAGCGTGAATAGATCGAAGTCGTGGGAACGCGAGGTGCCGCTCGCAGGTCGCGCAAGAACCGCATTTCGACCGATGCCCGATGTCGATGACGGACCACGTTGTACAAGTGGGCTGCACGCACGCCGGCCATCGTCAATGGATGAACATCGAATGGATCGCCGAGCGGGGAGCCGAGCGTGATCACCTGCTCGACCATCTCTGGCTTGCGATGAGACAGCACCTTGGCGAGCACGCCGCCGCGGCTGTGGCCCACGAGCGAAACCCGCGCGGCCGTCTTGTGATGCAGCGCTTCGAGCTTGTCGATCAGTGGACGCAGCATGACCTCTGAGTAATCGACGTTCAGCGCCACGCCTGCCATCGTTGCCCGATAGCCGATACGACGAAGCCAGTCATACGCGGTGCGAAGTGTCCAGTCTCCGGCGAGGAATCCGGGAATCAAGAGCACGGGCCTGCGCAGCCCGGGTGGCACGTCCCCGCCGCGGAAGACGGGATCGCGAATCAGCATGAGGAACTCGAGGTAGACGCGGCCTTCGAGCCACATCGGCGGGATAGGGTCCCATCGCCCCAGGTGGCCCAGGGTCGGCATGATCGAGGCAATCGCCTTGAGCCGGCCGGGCCTTCGACTATGTGGTGGTTCGGGTGCTGTGGCCAATGATTCTTGCCGCTCTCCGTCACGAAGCTGCGGCGGGCGCGACCGGCATTCTATCCGGCCGCCAGGCAGTCAGCGCCTCCATGAAAAGTTCTGGGGTTTCGAGCATCGGCACATGACCGACGCCCTCGAAGATTTCGAGCTTCCAGTCCGGCCGGCGGCGGTGCAGCTCGCGCGCGGCGGCCACCGGAATCACGCGATCGAGCGCGCCGTGGACGATCAGCGCCGGTGCTGTCACTTTCGCGATGCGTGACCAGAAGCGTGGGTCGGCGAGGCGGAAGCCAATCGACCGAAACGCTTGCACAAAGGCGCGGCTGTTCTGACGTCCGAGGTGCGCTCGCTCTTGAGTCAGCTTCACATGGGCCTCAACGACTCTTGGATCGATCCGGCTCGAGTCGGCGCAAACCATGGCGAGCGCGCTGCGCACCAATGCCTCCGCGTCGAAGCGGCGGAGCCTGTATTCGAGCAGGGAGGTTCCGAGCCCGGGAATCGACAGAGCCGCCAGGGCGCCGAGCATCGTGGGCTGAGTTCGCCTGATGTAAGACCCCGGCACCGCCGCATCCGCCAAGACCAGCGACGCGACGGTCTCAGGGTGGTCGGCGGCTTCGAGGATCGCGATGTAGCCACCCATCGAATTGCCGATCAGGAAAACGGGCTCCCCAACGACCTTTTCGATGAAGTCATGGACCAGGGCGGCATTGGCGGTAACGGTCGCGGAGCGACCGAAAAGCGGGGTCTGGCCGAAGCCCGCCAGGTCGAGGGCAAGGGCGCGATGCGTTCTCGCCAGCTGCGGTCCCACAGACATCCAGTTGAGGGCATTTCCGCCCAGCCCATGGACCATGAGGAGGGGCGGGCCCGAGCCGCCGAAGTCCAGGTAGTGAACCGGTCCGCCTAGATCGGCGACTTTATGCCGCACTGCGTCATGGATGGTACGCGAGGACTCCGCCGGCGAGGCGCATGAGGATCTCGGCCACGACGGTCGGTGTTCGACGCCCATCGTGGTGCAGCCGGTCGAAGGCCGAAAAGGAAGTCAGGACCGCGATCACGTCCTCGGCCTCCTTGATGGAGCAACCTGGCCGGAGCTCGTCCTCGTCAGCGAGACGCTCGGCAATCTGCCGCGCCTCTTCGGCGGAATCCAAGGGTTGTGGCAGGTGGCGGAAGAGCCCGGGATTCGCCGCCCAACCGGCAGAGGTCTGGCGCAACAGCTCGTGGAGCCGCTCGCGAGCGGTCGAAGCCGAGAGCCGGCGCGGTTGAGCAGGGACCAGAGCTGAGAACAGTCGGTCCTTGGCGCCGATGCTGTTGTAGACCGTGACCCGAGACACGCCGGCTTTCCTGGCCACCGCCGACACGGTGGCCGGGGTGCCGGGCGCCACGACCTCACGGGCTGCGGCCACGATTCGCTGCCGGGTTCGATCCGCGAATGCCTGACGCTTGCCCATCCGATAAGGCATAGATTAATTGTACATACTGTATGTCCAAGATATTGTGTCGGAGTACGCGGCCTAGCTGGCCGGGCCGGCGAAATACCATCCCCACCTGTGAGGTTGTGGGATCCGCTGTCGATTCGGGAGTTCTCCGCCCTGGTCGGC
>DATLKH010000132.1:0-1872 GCA_035538475.1 Candidatus Dormiibacterota bacterium
CGGACCTCGCCGGCTACTCGCCCGATCTCTCGCTGGAGCAGAAGCAGGAAATTCTCGAGACCGAAAGCCTCGAAGAGAGACTGACCAGGCTCATCGATTGGACCAAGGCGATCCTCGCCGACGCCTCGCTCAAGGAAAAGATCCGAAACGACGTCGCCGAGGGCATGGAGAAGCAGCAGCGCGACTTCCTGCTCCGCCAGCAGATGGAAGCGATCAAGAAGCAACTGAACGAAGGCCAGACGGACGTCGTGTCGACCTACCGCGAGCGGATCGCGAAAGCCGGCATGCCCGAGGCCGTCCTGACCGAAGTCAATCGCGAGCTCGACCGCCTGGAGCGAACGAGCGAGCAGAACCCGGAGTACGGATGGATCCGCACGTACCTCGACTGGATGCTCGACATCCCGTGGAACGTGCGCTCGGAAGACAACTACGACCTGAAGAAGGCGCGCCAGATCCTCGATGAGGACCACACCGGCCTCGACGACGTGAAGGACCGAATCATCGAGTTCCTGGCCGTGCGCAAACTGCGCCAGGAGCGTGGCCTCGAAGTCCTGAGCGGGCGCGGATCCGGCGCGATCATCACCTTGGTCGGGCCTCCCGGGGTGGGCAAGACTTCGCTGGGCGAATCGGTCGCGCGCGCGTTGGGGCGCAAGTTCACTCGCGTCTCTTTGGGCGGAATCCGCGACGAGGCTGACATCCGCGGTCACCGGCGCACGTACGTGGGCGCGTTGCCTGGACGCATCGTGCGCGCGTTGAAAGACGCCGGCACCAAGAACCCTGTGATCATGCTCGACGAGATCGACAAGGTCGGCAGCGATTGGCGCGGCGACCCGTCGGCGGCGCTGCTCGAAGTCCTCGATCCGGCGCAGAACCACACGTTCCGCGACCACTATCTGGAAGTCGACCTCGACCTGTCTGAGGTGTTGTTCATCCCGACCGCCAACGTGTCGGAGACGATTCCCGCGCCACTGCTCGACCGCATGGAGCTGATCAGGCTTGATGGATACACGGAGGAGGAGAAGGTGGCCATCGCGCGCGACCACCTGCTTCCGCGCCAGGTCATGCAGGCCGGTTTGAAGGCCGAGGAAGTCAGCGTCGACGACGCGGCGGTCATGAGGGTGATCACCGAGCACACGCGCGAGGCGGGCGTTCGCAATCTGGAGCGCGAGCTCGGAAAGATCACGCGCAAGGTTGCGACCAAGATCGCCACCGGCCAGCTGACACCGCCGGTCGCGATCACACCAGATCGGGTGCGCGAGTTCCTCGGCAAGGCGAAGTTCGACAACGAGGTTGCGGCTCGTACCTCGGTGCCAGGCGTGGCCACGGGACTCGCGGTCACTGGAGTCGGCGGAGACGTGCTCTTCGTCGAAGCCACGGCGACAGAGACCAATGAGCACGGTGGTGGTTCGTTGACATTGACCGGCCAGCTCGGCGACGTCATGAAGGAATCGGCGCAGATCGCGCTCTCCTACGTGAGGTCGCACGCAGACGAGCTGAACATCCCGGCGGACAGCATCAACCGCTCGTTCCACATCCACGTGCCGGAGGGCGCGGTGCCGAAGGACGGACCGTCGGCAGGTGTGACGATGACGACGGCGATCGTGAGCCTGCTCACGGGACGGCCGGTGCGCAACACCGTCGGCATGACCGGTGAAGTCACGCTGCAGGGACTGGTGCTGCCGATCGGTGGTGTGAAGCAGAAGGTGCTCGCGGCTCACCGCATGGGATTGAAGGAAGTCATCCTGCCGCAACGCAACGAGAAGGACATCGACGATGTGCCGGAGACGGTGCGCAAGGCGATGACGTTCCACCTCGCGACACGGGTGGAGGACGTGCTGGGGCACGCGCTCGAGCCCGTCGCGAAGCCGCGGT
>DATLKH010000133.1:0-3644 GCA_035538475.1 Candidatus Dormiibacterota bacterium
CGAACCTCTCCTGCTGCACGACCTGCAGACTCTGCTCGAGCGTCTAGCTCCCGACGGGGCCGGCTACCAGCACGACGACTTCGAACGCCGCTTCGAGATTCAGCTGGACGAGCCTGTTAACGGGCACGCGCACTGCCGGCAGATGCTGCTGACCGCATTCGCAACCCTTCTCGTCGAGAAAGGAGAGCTCGTGCTGGGCCGCTGGCAATCGGTTTTCGCGGTCGAGCTCGACGGCCCGCGTCACCGTGAGCTCGCAATGCAGCTCGAAGGTGACTTCGCTCCAGCCGCACTCCGCGAGACCCGCACCGAGCCCGAGAACCTCGTGGAGCTCGAGCTCACGCGACAGCTGATGGTCGACCCAGAGCATGTCGCTGTGCCGATGCGCCGCCTGGTCGAGGCGGGCGGCAAGCGGCTGCGTCCCAAGCTCGTTCAGCTCGCCTCGGGCATCGGCCCTCGTCACGAGCCTCTGCTGGCGGCCGAGCTTGCGGCTGCGATCGAACTGCTTCACAACGCAACGCTCGTGCACGACGACTACGTCGACGAGAGCACGCATCGGCGCGGCAAACCGACAGTGGCTGCGAAGGAAGGACCTGAGCGCGCGATCGCAGTCGGCGACTACTACTTCGCGAAGGCAACGCGATTGGTGGCTGAGATCGGCAATCGGGATGTGACCACGGAAGTCGCGGAAGCACTCGAGGCGATCTGCGCATCGCAGATCGACGATGTCGCGCTGCGAGGCGCATTTCCTGGCGACCGCGACTCGTACCTCAAGGTCGTGCGCGGCAAAACCGCTTCACTGTTTTCCGCTGCCTGCGCGTCCGGCGCGCTTTTGTCAGAGGCCTCGTCCGAAGTCGTGGGCGCGCTTCGCCGTTACGGCGATCTGCTCGGCACGGCCTTTCAGATGGCCGACGACATGGTGGACTTCAGCCCCAGCTCGGGCAAGCCGGTCGGACTCGACATCCGCCAGCGTGTGCTTTCGCTGCCGTTGATCTATGCCGCGGAGGACCGCGTGGTCGGACCGGAGATCCGGCGCATCCTGGCCGGCGCGCTCGGGGATGCAGAAGTCGATCGCGTCGCGGAGCTCGTCAC
Source organism: Candidatus Dormiibacterota bacterium (assembly GCA_035538475.1). Lineage (GTDB taxonomy): Bacteria > Chloroflexota > Dormibacteria > Dormibacterales > Dormibacteraceae > 40CM-4-65-16. Next base: position 1,090 of record DATLKH010000133.1, read on the forward strand.
GTCGAGTGGCGCGCTGCGGCGCGTCCACGACGAAGCGGTTCAACTGGTCGACGCCGCGGTGCGCGAGCTCGAGGCGGTCGAGCTCGACGGATTGCGCCCTGTTCTGGTCGGCCTCGCGCACTCGGCAGTCGACCGAAACTCTTAACTGCGCACCTCCCGGATCGTCGCGACGATCCGGAAATTTCGGGAGCAAATGTGTCGCTTAGTCGCGACGATCCGAAGCTTCCGGCTCGGGGCTTAGCGCGTGCCCCGAAGGATTCCGACGGTCCCCATCGCCAGGCCGTGATACCTGACATCGCGCCAGCCCGCCCTCGTCGCCATGTCCGCGAGCTCGCCTGGTGATCGATATGAGTCGACCGTGTCGCTGAGATAGCGATAGGCCGCCGGCTCTCCCGAGATCACGCCTCCCATTGCTGGCAGCAGGGTTCGCAGGTAGACGCGATATGCAGCCCCGGCGAGCGTCTTGGGCGGGCGCACGAACTCCAGGACGACGGCTCGTCCGTTGGGCTTGATGACGCGGAGCATCTCGCCCATCGCGCGGATCGGATCGGCGAGGTTGCGCAGGCCGAAGGCGATCGTCGTGGCGTCGAACTCGCCGTCGCCGAACGGAAGGCTCAGCGCGTCGCCCTCGATGAACTCGATGCGTTTGTGATCACGGCGCGCAACGTCAAGCATCTGCGGACTGAAATCGAGCCCAACGACGCGTCCTTGGGGACCGATCAGCCTTGCCAGCTCCGCGGTCAGCTTTCCCGACCCGCAGGCGATATCGAGCGCCGATCCACCGGGCTTGACTGCAGTCTCCATGGCCGCGCGCTTGCGCCATCCGCCGTCAGTTCCGAACGACAGCACTGTGTTGACGGTGTCGTAACGGCGGGCGATGCGGTCGAACATCGACCGCACTGCCTGAGGGTCTCGTTCGCTCAAAAGCTTTCGGTGCCGAGAGCCTTAAATTCGCTGCCAGATGGACGCGATGCCCTGGCCGACGCCGATGCACATCGTGGCCAGGCCGTACTCCGAGTCGCGGTGCGCCATCTCGCGCACCAGCGTGCTCACCAGTCGCGCACCACTGCTCCCGAGGGGATGGCCGAGCGCGATCGCGCCGCCGTTGACGTTGACCTTCTCCTCGTCGAGGCCGAGCAGGCGGACGCAGGCGAGCGACTGCGACGCGAATGCCTCGTTGAGCTCGACCACGCCCATGTCATCTGGCTGCAGCTTGGCCTTCTGCATCGCCTTGAGCGTCGAAGGCACGGGTCCGATGCCCATGTAGTCCGGATGCACGCCCGCGGGCGCCGCCGCCACCAGGCGCGCGAGCGGCTTCAACCCACGCTCCTTTGCCTTGGCGTCGGACATCAACACCAGGGCGGTGGCGCCATCGTTGAGCGGCGACGAGTTCCCTGCCGTCACAGAGCCTTTTTCGTCGAATGCAGGTTTGAGCCTGGCCAGAGCCTCGAGCGACGTGTCTGACCGGGGGCCTTCGTCCTGATCGAGGTTCAGCGGATCTCCTTTTCGTTGCGGCACGGCCACCGGAACGATTTCCTCGGCGAGCCGGCCGGACTGCTGCGCGGCAATTGCGCGCTGATGGCTGCGCAGCGCGAACGCATCCTGGTCTTCGCGCGAGATCTCGTACTTCTGAGCGACCCGCTCCGCGGTCTCGCCCATCTGCAGAGTTCCATACATGGCGGCCATCCTCGGATTGACCAGGCGCCATCCGAGCGCGGTGTCGTAAACGGTTTGCGGTCCCCGCGGAAAAGCCGTGTCCGCCTTTGGCATCACCCACGGCGCGCGAGTCATGCTCTCCACACCGCCGGCGACGATGATGTCCGCGCCGCCGGACTGAATCTCCCTCGCGGCAGCGATCGTCGCCTGCATTCCAGAGCCGCAGAGCCGGTTCACCGTTTGGCCTGGCACCTCGACCGGAAAGCCCGCGAGCAGCAAGGCCATTCGTGCCACGTTGCGATTGTCCTCGCCGGCCTGGTTGGCGCACCCGAGAATCACATCGTCAACTTCGTCGGGCTTGACGTGGGCTCGATCGCAGACGTCCTTCAACACAACCGAAGCGAGGTCGTCCGGCCGCACGTCCTTGAGCTGACCGCCGTAGCGCCCCATCGGCGTGCGTGCGGTCGCGACGATGACGGCCTCAGTCATTTCTTGCGGCGGGCAAGAAATCTCTGGACGCCTTCGGCGAACTCCGGAGTGGCCGCCTGACCCTCCTGTAGGTAGGACTCGAACTCCAGAGCTTCCTCGAACGTCGAGTCGAGGGCGTGGTTGACCGCGCTCTTCGCCCTCGCCATCGCCCCTGGTGGCTGCTGCGCCAGCTGATGAGCAAAGTCCCGTACCTCGGACTCGAATCGATCCGCCGGCACGACGCGATTGATCACGCCGAGTCGACATGCGTCTTCGGCGGGAAGCGGCTTGCCGGTGAAGAACATTTCGTAAGCGACGGCGGTCCCGGCCAGGCGGGGCAGCAGCCAGCTGACGCCGCCATCAGGCGCGAGTCCGATGTTGACGAACGCTTCCATCAGATATGCCTCGGGCACCGCGATTCGAATTTCGAG
>DATLKH010000134.1:0-8760 GCA_035538475.1 Candidatus Dormiibacterota bacterium
ACAAGAAGCTGGTGGGCGGCGGTCTCCTGAAGATCGTCAACACCACCGTCCCGACCGCGCTGCGAAAGCTCGGCTATGACGAGCTCAAGGCCAAAGAGATCGTCGAGTACATCGACGAGAACGACACGATCGAGGGTGCCCCCCACCTGCTCGACGACCATTTGAAGGTCTTCGACTGCGCGTTCAAGCCGGTCAAAGGTATGCGGTCGATCGCGCCGATGGGTCACGTCCGCATGATGGCAGCGGTCCAGCCGTTCATCTCGGGTTCGATGTCGAAGACCGTGAACCTGCCCCACGAAGCCACGGTCGAGGACATCGAGCAGACGTATCTCGAATCCTGGAAGCTCGGGCTCAAGTGCATCGCCATCTACCGCGATGGATGCAAGCGCTCGCAGCCGCTGTCCACCTCACTCGACAAAGAAAAGAAGACTGCGGCGCCGGCAGATGTCGAGTACCGTGCGGTTCGGCGCAAGCTTCCGGACGAGCGGAAGGCGGTCACGCACAAGTTCGACATCGGCGGGCACGAGGGCTATCTGACCGTCGGCCTCTACGAGGACGGCATGCCTGGCGAGCTCTTCGTGACCATGGCGAAAGAGGGATCGACGATCTCCGGTTTGATGGACGCGTTCGCGACCCAGACGTCTTATGCGCTGCAGTTCGGCGTGCCGCTCAAGTTCATGGTCGACAAGTTCAGCCACATGCGCTTCGAGCCGTCGGGCTTCACGAAGAACAAAGAGATACCGATCGCCAAGTCGATCGTCGACTACATCTTCCGCTGGATGGCGAGCAAGTTCCTGCCGGTGGACGAGCAGGACGAGGTCGGCATCATCCGCCGAGAGGAACGTCCCGCGCCGCTCGCGGATCCGGCATCGGCCGATACCGAGTTCAAAGTCGTGGCCGCTCCGAAGATCAACGGAATCGCAGCGTCGAAGCTGACGTTCGTCAACACCGGCGACGCGCCGGCGTGTCCGGACTGTGGAGCAATCACTGTGCGTTCAGGCTCCTGCTATAAGTGCTTGAATTGCGGGGCGACAACCGGCTGTAGCTGACCCAATCCCCACCCCAGTAAGAGAGCGCCGTCTGCGAACCAGGCGGCGCTTTCAGTTTGACTGGCTGCGGTCTTCTGGAGCGCGCTTCATCGGCCCAACCGCAGAGAAGGCCGCGGCAGCAGCTTCGCGTGACGAGGTCTTGAGTCTCAGCTACCAAATCGGCAGATACGGCCGGATCGAGTTCTCGGCGATGCTGTTGATGGTCGCCCTGATGGTGGCGATGCACGCCGGCTACTGATCCCCCGGGGCTTTTCTCGATCTCTTCGCGGCCGTTCGTATTCTTGACTCGAATAACGGAAGGCTGTGGACGGTTTGTGTTGACGGATCACTAACCGCAAAGGAGACCCCGAATGAAAATTGCGATCATCGGTTCGGGCAACGTGGGCAAGGCGCTAGCCGGATCAGCAACCAAAGCTGGACATCAGGTGGCAATCGCATCGCGCCATCCAGAGCACGCCGAGGAAGCTGCCAGCGCAACCAAGGCGCGTGCTGCCAAGAACGTGCAGGATGCAGTCAAGGATGCCGAGTTGGTGCTGCTCGCGGTTCCAGCCGACCAAGCCGAGTCAGTGGTGGCTTCGCTCGGACCAGAAGTCGACGGCAAAGTGATCGTGGACGTCACCAATCGGTTCAATCCCAATGACCTGAGCCAGGGGCTCGACGGCTCATCCAAGGCTGAGCAGCTCCAGAAGCGCGCGCCCAAGTCTCACGTGGTCAAGGCGTTCAACTATGCGTTCGCGTCACGCATGGCAAACCCGCGGGTCGACGGCACCAATCTCGACGGTTTCGTGGCGGGCGACGATGAAGCGGCGAAGAAGAAGACGCTGCAGTTCGCAGAGTCCATCGGTTTTCGCCCCATTGATGCCGGCCCCCTCGCGATGGCGCGAGCCCTGGAGGCGATGGGACTCCTCAACATCCTGCTCCAGATCCAGAACAACTGGCCCTGGCAAAGCGGGTGGAAGGTGATCGGCGAGAAGTGACGACCGAAACCGAAACCTCGCAGGGAGTGACGCCCCGCGAGCGGAGCGAGCGTCCTGTCGATCCGGGCGTGAACATCGGTCACGTACACCTCAAGACCGCCGACATCGACCGCGTGCATCACTTCTACGTCGACATTCTTGGATTTGATGTCGTGTGGCGACATCCCACCGCACTGTTCATCTCCGCGGGCGGTTATCACCACCACCTGGGCTTCAACACTTGGGAGTCGAAGGGCGGCAGTCCCCCACCTCCCGGCACGACCGGTCTGTATCACGTTGCGATCCGCTATCCGACTCGGGCGGCGCTTGGCGATGCGTTTCGGAGGCTGGTCGCAGCCAACTGGCCGCTGGATGGTTACAACGACCATGGGACGCACGAAGCGCTCTACCTGCGCGATCCCGACGAGAATGGTCTCGAGCTGTGCTGGGACCGACCTGAGGACCAGTGGCCGCGCGACGCCGAAGGGCACCTCGTCATGGGCAATCGCCGGTTGGATCTGGAAGGACTGCTCCGCGAAGGCGCTTAGTCGCTACGCGACTTTGTCGACGACAGCGCTCCAACGTTCGTCGATACGGCCGACCTTGTAGATCACGAGAGCGCCGGCCCACGTGATGATGAAGGCCGCGACGATCACATAACCCGCAACACTGAGCACGAACGATGCGGCGGAGTCGAGCGGTCCGCCGCGCAGGTGGAGGACCTGGATCGAGATCTGCGCAAGCTCGAGCACGCCGATGAACAGGGCGACGAACACCGACAGCGATGTGATCGTCAGGTTGTAGAAGACCTTGCGAATCGGGCTCGCGAAAGCCCACGTGTAAGCGGTGGACATGAACGCGCCGTCCATCGTGTCCATGAGCGACATGCCGGCGGCAAAGATCAACGGCAGAGAGATGATCGCCGCGAACGGCAGTCCCTGCGCCGCGGCACCCGCCGAGACGGCGAGGAAAGCCACCTCTGACGCGGTGTCGAATCCGAGCCCGAACAAAAAACCAATCGGATACATCTGCCAGCTGTGGTTGATGACCCGAAACAGCCGGCCGAAGATTCGCGTCATCAGCCCGCCGGCGACCAGTTCGTGTTCCAGGCTCGCCCTGTCGTACTCGCCGCGCCGCATCCTTTGATACACGCGGACGATGTCGATCAAGACGAGCAGATTCAAGATTCCAATCAAAATCAGAAATCCGCCCGACACCACCGTTCCCGCCGCGGCGCCGATGACCCGCAGCTGACCACTGTCGGAGACGACGCCCTGGATCACCCACCTCACCGCAAGACCCAGCGCAACCGCGATCAAAAGCACCACGGTGGAGTGCCCCAGTGAGAAAAAGAATCCGACGCCCATTGGCCGCTTGCCGCCTTGCAGCAGCTTTCGGGTCGTGTTGTCGATCGCCGATATGTGATCCGCGTCGAAAGCGTGTCGCAGGCCGAGCGTGTAGGCGATGCCGCCGAGCCAGAAGAATGCCGGGTGCGAGGCTGCGTACGCGAGAAGCAGACCCCATCCGACGAGATGAAGGACGCCGACGGAGCTGAAAAAGCCGGCCAGGCGGCGGCGCTCGTCGGCCTTCAGGTGCACGGTCAGAGCCTAACCGTTATCGCGACACAGTCGCAACTGCCAATTCGGACGGCCCTTGCAATCTGCGACTCCTTCTCACTTGAGGCCTCTCAGGTAGAGTTGCGCGCGGATGGACCTCGACGAACTGCCGCAGCAGGTGCGCGCCGTGCTGAGAGCACTCGACCGCGCCGTCATCGCCCGCGAACCCGCGATCCGTTCCAACGTTGAGTCGCTGCGCATCGCGCACCCGCTCTACACACGTGATCAACTTGCGCTGAAGCTGATTCGTTCCACGCGCCGGCGAGTCGCCGGCACCGGCGCGCTGAGCGGCGCGATCTCGATTGCGCCGGGGCTGGGGACCGCCCTCGCCATCGGGACCGTGACCAGCCAGACGCTCTACGCGATGGAACAGGAGATCGAGCTTGTGCTCGGCATCGCGATGATCTACGGACACGAGCTCAGTGGCTCAGAAGAGCGAGTGCTCGAGGCGCTGGTTGTGGTTGGCGTTGCCGGTGGGACGTTGAAGCTGCGTGAGGACGTCCTGGTCAGCGGTGGCGAGCGTCTCGCAATCGCAGCGTTTCGGCGTTTTCCGGCGATGATCGTCACTCACGGCGGCGGCCGCTTGCTGACACGAATCCTCACGAGGTTCGCCACCAGTGGAGCCGGCAAGGTCGCGGCGCGGGTTGTTCCGCTCGGCATCGGGGTTGCGGTCGGCGCCGGCTTTGACTGGTTTGCGGTGACGGGATTGGGGCGCGCGGCGATGCGCTACTACGGTCCGGGCGGACCAGGCGCCAAACCTCTGCTACTTGCTCCCGAAAATGCTTCGGACGTCGAAGTCGGCCGCTAGCACGATCTGATCGAAATCGCAGTCTTTCGGACGCTTGTCGGTTCGCCAGCGCAGGAATCCTGTGGCGTGGCGGAAGCGCTCGCCCGCCTCGAGCTTGTCGTACGTCACCTCGCAAACCAGCTCGGGCCTGACCGAAACCCATTCGATGCCCTTGTCCTTGCCTCGTGACCAGCGACTTAGTCCACCGGGCATTCGGCCAGGATTCACGCTCCACTCCTGCTCAGGGATCTGGGTCTCGAGCGGCTTCAGCTTCTTGATCAGCTCTTTGCGCTCAGCCGCGTTGAAGGACGACGTGTGCCCGACGTAGTGGATCGTGCCTTTCTTGTCGTACAGGCCGAGCAGAAGCGCTCCTAGGGTTGACCCATCGGCGGACTTGCGCCAGCCGATGACGACGCAGTCGGCCGTGCGCTGATGCTTGATCTTCACCCACAGCCGCTTGCCGGGCACGTACACGCCGTCCCACGACTTGGCGATCACCCCGTCGAGCCCGGCGCCCTCGAACTTGTTGAACCAATCCTCGGCAGTCTTCGGGTCGCGCGTGTAAGGCGTGAGGAAGACCGGGAGCTTCGCGCCCTTCAGCAGCCTCTCGAGGCGCTTGCGCCGCGTGCCCAACGGCTCCTTGCGCAGATCCTGATCACCCACCGCAAGCACGTCGAACGCGATGTACCAGGCCGGCGTCTGCTCGCTGAGCATCTTCACGCGCGACTCAGCGGGATGCACGCGCTGCTGCAGCGCGCCGAAGTCCAGGCCGTTGCGCCCGACCACGACGACCTCACCGTCCAGGACGAGCTTCGCCTCGGGCAGCTTTCGCACCCCTGGCAGCAGCTCTGGAAAATAGCGTGTCATGGGGCGGCCGCCCCGGCTGACCAGCGCAACTTCCTCCCCGTCCTTGAAAACCAGCGTCCGAAAACCGTCCCACTTGGGTTCGTACTCCCACTTGTCGCCTTCGGGAATTCCGTTCTCGGAAATCGCCGAAAGCATCGGCTCCATGTCCAGCGGAAGCGGGAGTTTCAAGGCACTTGTCCCCAGATGTCTATATCTTGTGGATTGCGAAACACAGTGGTACTATATCGATGGCCGTAGAAGGCCCACAAATTCGAATCCACGCCCCCACCCCAGCCTTGGGAAGCTCGCGCAAGCGGGCTTCCTGCTTTTGAGGGGCGCTGCTCAGGACCGAAATCTCTGCAGCAGGTCGCCGATCGTGACCTGGGAGTAGTCCTTGGCCAGCGCGGCTTTGGCCGTCGCCCAGACGCCACGCGCCGGCGCCGGCCCGCGGGTCTCCAGCTCGGCAAGGTGCAGTGCGTCGTAGATCTCGATGTTGGGAATCCGGCGCAGCTGATCCGCGAGCCACTTGGCCCACTGGGAGACGTTCAGATCTGCGGGCGCCACGTGCGCCGTCGCGGCTGCAGGTGCAGAAGCGGCAGACGGCACAACGCGGGCCACCGCCGCGGCAGCGGTCGTCTCGGCTGCAGCGGCTGCTTTCGCCGCCGCCTCCTTGGCTTTGGCCGCCTCGGCTTCGGCTTTCTCGACCGCCTCGTCTGCGGCCGACTTAGCGCTGGCCGCTGACGCCGCCGCCTGAGTCTTCATCGTGGTCAGGCCCTGCGCCGCGATCTCGCTGATCTTGTGGGCCGCCGACTCGGCTCCTTCGCCGTTGCCCTCGCCCGTTCGGTCGCCGAAGCTGCGGCCGAGCGCCCCGCCGATCAGGTTCGGCACATCGAGCCCGGTCAGACCCTTGATCGCGGTCGTCGACTCGACCATCGCCCGGGTCGCGTTTCGGACGACGTCAGACGCGCCGTCCGCGCTCATCACGGTCAACGAGTTGATGTGCCCCATCGGCTCGGCCGCCGCCTTGACGATATCGGGCAGAGCAGCCAGCACCGTCTGGATGATGGCCGCTTCGTTGAACTGCTTGTACGCATCGGCGCGCATGGCGAGCGCCTTGGCCTCCGCCTCACCTTTGGTGAGCACGATCTGAGCCTCTGCCCCACCTTCGAGGCGCGTGGTCTCCGCGTCTGCTTCGGCTGACGCGATGCGCGCCCGTTTCTCACCTTCAGCGCGGGCGATCACGGCCTGCGCTTCGGCCGCGGCCGGCTTGACCGTGGTGGACAGCAGCTCCTTCTCTTTGCGGTCGGCTTCGAGTTGCGCCAGCTCCGTCTGCTTGCGCACAACCTCCTGCTGCGCCTCGGCCTGAGCCAGCGGTCCTGACTGGTCCGCGCGCGCCTGAGCGGCCGCAACCTGGGTCTTGGTCTCGGCTTCTCGGAGCGACACGTCGCGCGCCGCGTTGATCTTGACCTGCTGGGCCTGGGCCTCCCGAACCGCAGCCTCCTGGTCGGCCGACGCCTGGGCCATACGCGCATCGCGCGAGACCGTGGCCACGCTCTGCTTGCCCAGCAGCTCGATGTAGTTCGACTCGTCGGAGAAGCTCTGGATCGTGAAGGCGTCGATCTGCAGACCGCTGGTGGCGAGGTCGCCCTTGGCCGCGTCCTGCACCTGCTGCAGCAGCTTCTGGCGGTCGCGGATCAGCTCCTCGATCGTCAGCGTGCCGACGATGGAGCGGAGCGAGCCCTCGAGCACGTTCTTCACGATCGAGTCGACCTGCTCGGGCTTGGCGTCGAGGAATCTCTCAGCCGCGTTGCGCAGCGACTCCACGTCGCGGCCGATCTTGAAGGTGGCGACGCCTTGAACCTGGACCTTGATGCCCTGGCTCGTCACTGCGTCGTTGAGCTGCACACCGATTTGCCGGGCCGTCAGCTTCATCCGGCCGACACGGTTGACCAGCGGCATGATGAACGTGCCTCCGCCCACGACGACCTTCACGCCTTTGTCGCCCTTGGCCGAGACGGTCTGGCCGCGCTCATCGCGAACTTTGGCACCCCGTGATCCGGCCACGATCAAGGCTTCGTTCGCACCGGCGACGTGATAGCGGCTGGCGACGAATGCGATCAAAAGGATGAGGATGACCACGCCGGCCACCCCAAGAAATGGCGTGGAAACTAGAAATGCAGGCATCAGACTGTGCTCCTCTCTTCCGTGGTGGTGACTGCGGCGGGCTCGACTACAAGGTTGTTTCCGGCAACCGCGACGACTCTGACAACGCGACCTGCCGGAATGTCCGCGTCGGCGGTTGCGGTCATGTTGTGCGACGCGCCGGCAAAGCTGATCAGGACGCTCCCGAACTTGCTGGCTGGGATCCCAACCGATACTCGACCGGTCGAACCAACCATGTCCTGAAGGCTGAACGTTTCCGTCGACTCGGCCCCGGCCAGAACCTTGAAGGCGCCGAACACGACGCCCGCGCCAACGACTCCGGCGCCGATGCCGACCAGCGTTCCGCCACCCGGACCCAGGCCCAGGCTGTGCAGCCCAAAGAGGCCGCCAACCCCGAACATGGCCAGGAATCCGAGCAGCATGGGCGTGGGCGACACCCCGGCCACGTCGAAGCCGAGGTGGATGGCGTTCAAGAGGCCGCCGAATATGTCGTCGACGATCAGGGTGAGCAGCAGAAGGCCGCCGCCGATGAGGAGGCAAGCCCCAAAAACGAGATCAGCAGCGCTCACCCTGTGGCTCCAGCGCTTGCATCTTAGGACGAGGATCGGACTGCCGGCTAATCGTCCAGGAAGTATGCGATCGCCTGGGCCGCGTCCTGCGTCATGCCGATCGAGTAATGGTTCGCCTCGATCTCGACGCCCTTCGCGGTGGCCACCTCGCGAAGGAATCTCTCGTAGTCAGCGCTGGTGACCAGGTAACCGAAATTGGGTGGAATCGGCTGAGCCGCCCGGACCAGCAGCACGGGCATGGTCAGGGCGGACCAGAGCCGGTAGGGATCTTGAGTCAGCCGGTACTGCTCGTCTTCCCAAGGGCCGTCCTTCTGCGTGCGGAATGAAACGCCGCCCTCGACGTCCTGGAACTCGTAGTCGAAATACCGCTCCCACGGCTCGAACGGTTGGTAGTGCGGCAGGTTGCGGGCGATGGAAAGGAACGACTCACGCGCTGGAAACACCGTGCCCAGACGGTCGAGACCCGCGTAGATCGGCACTTTGATTGACTCTTCAGGCAATCCGGCGGCGTCGATGAGCACGACCTTGCGTACGCGCTTGGGCACCATCTGCGCCACCACCATCGCGATCCACGCCCCCATCGACCACCCGATCACGTCGAAGGTTGCGGCGCCGAGCCGATCCACGATTTCGATCACGTCTCGGGCATGCGACGGCCACCCGTAACTACCCGGCCCCGTTTTCTGACTTCGCCCTCGACCGCGTGGATCGAATGCGACTTTGCGGTAGCGCGAGTCATCGAGTGTGGAGTAGATGACATCGAAGCTTCGGAGA
>DATLKH010000135.1:0-10899 GCA_035538475.1 Candidatus Dormiibacterota bacterium
ATGCTCGAGCTGGAAGCCACGGCCCGCGGGACTCGTCTCGTTTTGACGTTCGATGCGATGCATGACCCGCAATGGACAGAGATGGCCAGGCTCGGACGCGAAAGCGAGCTGCGGAAAATCGCCGAGTTGCTGTCTGCGAGAAAATGAGCGAAATTCAATTGGGGAGGAGGTAGCTCATGGCCGACAGCGTCTATCGGGTAACAGAGTTGATCGGGACCAGCAACCAGTCCTGGGAGGCGGCAGCGAGAAACGCCGTGGAAATGGCGGCCAAGTCGCTGCGGGACCTGCGGGTTGCCGAAGTCGTCGAGCAGGACATGACCCTCGAGAACGGCAAGGTCACGAGCTATCGGGTCAAGCTCAACGTGTCGTTCAAGTACCTGCCGGAAGCCGGCCCGGCCGGAGGTCGCGCCGCGGCGTCACGCCGCAAATAGCGGGCCAAACACCGGATCGTCCGGGGGATCCGTAAGAACGAGCCTCAGGGGGCGGTCGCTGTCTGCAGCTGACAGCCGGCCGCCTTCATCTCCTCCAGCGCCTGCAGACCGGTCTCTTCCTTCACCGCGGCGCACAGATTGACCAGGACGCGGACCGAAAACTGGTTCTTGCGCGCATCCAGCGCCGTCGCTCGCACGCAGTAATCGGTGGCGATGCCGCAGACGTCGATGTGATCGATGCGCTGCTCCTTCAACACGTCGAGGAGGTAATGCCCTCGCGGATCCAGACCCTCGAATGCCGAATACGCGGCGCCGTTACGGCCTTTGGTCACCACTGCGGCGATCAGCTTTTCGCGGACGAGATTCTGGATGGCGGGCACGAAGGCGGCCCCCGGCGTGCCGGCCATGCAGTGCGGAGGCCACGTGTTGATGAAGTCAGGGTTGTCCGAGATGTGATCGGGAGCGTTCTCGTGATAGTCACGCGACGCCACGACAAAGTGGTACTCGGCCTTGAAGTGCCGAATGTGCCGAGAGATCATCGCGGCGACTTCGAGCCCGTTCGGGGTGGCGAGGCTGCCGCCTTGCACGAAGTCCGCCTGGACGTCGACGATCATGAGCGCGTTTCTCATTTCCCTTTCTCGCGGCCTAACTTAATGCCTTATTACACTGGCTTTATGGCCTCCGTGATAGTAGCGGGCGCGCGAACCCCGTTCGGCAAGTTTGGAGGCGCTTTCAAGGACGTCCCAGCCAAGAGCCTTGGCGCGCATGCGATCCGAACAGCTCTGCAGCGGGCCAACGTCAAGGCCGAAGAAGTCGACTACGTGATCATGGGCCAGGTCTTGCAAGCCGGAGCCGGCCAGATCACGGCGCGGCAGGCGGCCATCGAGGCCGGCATTCCACAGCACATTCCTGCAATCACCATCAACAAGGTTTGCCTGTCGGGGCTAAACGCCATCGCACTTGCAGACCAGTTGATTCGCGCCGGCGAGGTCGAGGTGGTCGTGGCCGGGGGAATGGAGTCGATGTCTGAAGCGCCGTATCTCTTCCCAAAGGCGCGATTCGGGGCTCGAATGGGCAACGCGGTGATCGTCGACTCGATGATTCACGACGGACTGTGGTCCACCTTCACCGAGCAGCACATGGGAGAGAGCTCCGACGAGGTGAACACCGAGCTCGAGCTCAGCCGTGAAGATCAGGACGCGTGGGCGGCGCGCTCGCACCAGCGCGCCGAGCGAGCATGGGCAAACGGCGTGCTCCAGGCTGAGGTGGCGCCGGTCACACTGACCCAAAAACGCGGCGAGGCGGTCAAGGTGGAGCGCGACGAAGGCGTCCGCGCGGGCACGACGGCTGAATCGCTGAGCAAGCTGCCTCCGGCGTTCACTGCCAACGGCACGATCACGGCGGGCAACGCGTCACAGATTTCCGATGGAGCGGCCGCCGTTGTGGTCATGTCCAAAGAACGAGCCGAAAAAATGGGTGCAGAGCCCCTGGTCGAGATCGTGTCGCACGGCATGAGCGCCGATCGCTACGCGTGGCTGCACACGGTCCCTGCGCTTGCTTTGAGTCGCGCGCTCGAGAAGGCGGGAATGGACAAGGCCGAGCTGGATCTCGTCGAGATCAACGAAGCGTTTGCCGCCGTCGCGCTCAACGCGACCCGGATGCTCGACCTCGACGAGGAAAAGGTCAATGTGAATGGTGGCGCCGTTGCGCTCGGCCATCCAATTGGTGCAAGCGGTGCACGTCTTGTCCTGACCACGGCGATGGAGTTGAAGCGCCGAGGTTTGCGCACCGGCGCTGCCGCTCTTTGCGGCGGTGGCGGTCAAGGCGACGCGTTGATCGTCCGACGTCTCGACGCGTGACCGAACCGAAAACAGCTCCCTACGGATCCTGGGCTTCGCCCATCACGCCGGACATCCTGCTGAAGGGCACCGTGCATTTGCGGAACCAGATGGTGCGTTGGGACGGCGAAGACCTGTATTGGAGCGAGCTTCGCCCGGACGAAGGTGGACGTGTGGTCGTCTGCGCCCGCAAGCCTGACGGTTCGACCGGCGACGTCACGCCGAGAAACTTCAACGCGCGCTCTCGGGTCCACGAGTATGGCGGCGGTGCGTGGGCGGTGAATTCCGGCACCGTCTTCTTCACCAACTTCAAAGATCAGCGCCTGTATCGCCAGGATCGCGCCGGCGAGCCCCGCGCCATCACTCCCGCGGCCGACATCCGGCATGCGGACATGGTCATCGACGAGCGGAGGGCACGGGTCATCGCCGTGCGCGAAGACCACACCACTGGTGCTGCCGAGGCGGTCAACACTCTGGTCGCCATCGATGCCTACGGCGAAGGCGAGCCGATCACGCTCGCTTCGGGAAACGATTTCTACTCGTCCCCAAAACTGAGCCACAACGGTGACCGTCTCGCGTGGATCACGTGGAACCATCCGAACATGCCGTGGGATGGAACCGAGCTTTGGGTCGGCGAGCTGGAAGCGGATGGCAGAGTCAAGTCATCGCGAAAGATCGCCGGTGGTCGAACCGAATCAGTTCTGCAGCCCGAATGGTCACCGCTGGGCGAGCTCTACTTCATCTCCGACCGCAACGACTGGTGGAACATCTATCGCGCGCGGGGCGAGGGTGATGAACCGGTGTGCCGCCGCCAGGCCGAGTTCGGCGGGCCGCAGTGGGCTTTTGGCCAGCGCTTCTTCGACTTCGCGGGTCCTGACGAGATCGTCTGCATCTCTTCCGATGCGAACGGCTCGAAGCTCGGCGTGATCGACCTCAACAGCGGTCATCTCCAGACCTTCGAGCTGCTGTACTCGTCTCTCTCCGGCATTCAGCTCTCGGGCCGGAAGGCCGCGGTCATCGGCAGCAGCCCGACGCTTTCGGAGCGCGCGCTTGTCTTAGACCTCGACACCCATGGTCAGGACATCGTGAGAGTCTCGAATCCGACGCGGGTGGATGCCGGCGTTCTCAGCCTCCCCAAACCAATCGAGTTTCCGACAGAGCACGGACAGAAAGCCCACGCGCTTTTCTATCCACCTCGCAATCACAGCTACATAGGTCCACCTGACGAGAAACCTCCGCTCATCGTCGTTTGCCATGGAGGTCCGACCGGACGCGGAGGGCCTGGATTCGCCTTCGAGTATCAGTACTGGACCAGCCGCGGATTGGCTTTGGTCGACGTCGATTACGGCGGATCGACGGGATACGGGCGCGCGTATCGTCAGCGCCTCAACGGGCAGTGGGGCGTGGTCGATGTCGACGATTGCATAAATGCAGCTCGCTACCTCGTCAAGCAGGGCCTCGTCGACCAGAATCGGATTTCGATCACTGGCGGTTCAGCGGGCGGTTATACGGTGCTGCTTTCGCTGACCAAGCGCGAGTTCTACAACGCCGGCGCGAGCCATTTCGGAATCGGCGATCTCGAGCTCTTCGTGAAGGAGACCCACAAGTTCGAGAGCCGGTACTGCGACACGTTGGTGGGTCCGTATCCGCAACGCGCTGACATTTATCGAGACCGCTCTGCGATTCGGTTCGCCGACCACCTGAAGGTCCCGATCATGCTTCTCCAGGGTCTAGAGGACAAGATCGTCCCGCCCGACCAGGCTGAGACGTTCGTCGAGGTCTGCAAGGAAAAGCGATTGCCGTACGCCTACGTGGCGTTCGAGGGCGAGCAGCACGGGTTCCGCCAGGAGAAGAACATTCGGCGAGCAATTGAGGCCGAGCTGTACTTTCTTTCGCGGATCTTCGGATTCGACCTGGCTGACCGGATCGAGTCCGTGAAGATCGAGAACTTCGCCTAGAGTTCGGATACGTCGGCGTGGCGGAATGGCAGACGCGCCAGCCTTAGGAGCTGGTGCCCGAAAGGGCGTGGAGGTTCAAATCCTCTCGCCGACACTTCGCCTATAAGCGGCGAATTTGTGTTCGGACGCCGGCCCGACCGGCGGCTTGTGGCCTAAAGTTCAAGTTTCGTGGGACAGGAAGCCCCGCACCAGAACGGATCTCGCCCCAAATCCGAGAGCAACGGCCATCAGAGCGTCGGGGGCTACCGGCTTCTCCGTGAGCTGGAGAGCGACAGCCTGGGCTCCGTCTTTGAGGCCGAGCATCCAAAGCTCCATCGTCGCGTGGCCCTTCGCACCATCGGGGCGGGAGTCGCTCGGGACGTCAACTTCTCACGCCGGTTTCTACTCGAACTGCGCGCCTACACGGCACTCGAACACGAAGCCATTCCGCGTCTCTACGAGCTCGCCTACGAAGGTGGAAATCCATACCTCGTCACGGAGCTGATCCCGGGGCGGACTCTCGATCAGATGCTCGGCGAAGGCCAGCGCTACGAACCCGCCGGAATCATCTCGCTGCTCCGGCCGATCGCGGCAGCGCTCGACTACGCGCACTCGCGCGCAGCGGTGCACCGCGACGTGAAGCCCTCCAACATCTTGCTCGCCGACGACGGCCGCATGTTTCTTACCGGATTCGGGCTGGGAACAGTGGCGTCGTTCAATGCCGGACCGAGCGCAGGCGGACCGGTCGCTCCCGATTACGTCGCACCCGAGCGCCTCGTCGGCCGTGAAGTCGACGGTCGGGCTGACGTTTACTCGCTGGCCGCGATCATTTTCGAAGCCACCAGCGGTCACCGCCCGTTCTCGTCGAAGAGCTGGATCGAAACCCTGAGCCGCCGGCTTTACGAACCGCCTCCCAACGTTCGCGAAGCGGCGCCAGATTTGCCGCAGGGATTCGCAAACGTGCTGCAGCAGGCGATGGACCGCGATCCAAACCGCCGGCCGGCGACTGCAGGTCAGCTGCTGGATCGCCTTCAGATGGCACTCGCCTCGCCGAATGGAGGCATCGCCGGCAATAAACCATCGCAACCCAAGCTCGGACGTGGAAAGATCGGCGTCGGCGCCGGTCTGGTGGTGCTGATCGGAGCCGCCGAAGTGACGTGGCTTTTCGCCGGCTCGGGTTTGACGCTGGCAACGCGTGCGCTAGGTCAGATCTTCGGGCACTAGCCCATGTGTCCGTCCACGATCAGGACGGAGTTGCACGTGAACAGCCGGTCGACCATGAATCCCGGATTGATGTTCGACGGGTCCTGGCCGATCACTTGAGCGATCTGCTGCACGACCTGCTGCGCCGGGACGCTCAGCCCGAACATGTTGCCGCTGACCGGCGTGATATCGAAGGTGCCGTCGTGCGCGGTCAGCACGGCATCTCCGCTCCAGCTCACGCCGTTGTACGAGCCGCTGCCGCTGATGATCGCTCCCGAGACGCTGTTGTCGTTGATCTTCAGCTTCAAATTCGAAAGGCCGGAACCCTGGCCGGAACCCTGCACCGCTTGCATCAAGTCCATCGCCGTATAGCCGCGGTGAATGGCGCCGTTCTGCTCGTTGTCAGCGCTGGTGCACGACTCGACTGAGGCCACTGCGACAAATGGCTCTTCGCCCGTGGTGCCGAGGCCGGTAACGCCGTCGACGACGATGGTGTAGATCCCCGCCGGCGCATTGTTGATCGTGACCACGGCCGGCGGCGGAGCGGCCGTCGATTGAGTCTGACCGTCAGGCGTTTTCACCGTGAGCTTCATCGAGCTGCCTGAATATCCAAGGGCGGCTTTGACGAGCGTTCCACCCGCGTAGCTATACGAATATTGCTGCTGTTCGCCGTTGTGCAGGGGAGCGCCGATGAAATCCTGCTCGGTACCGGGTGTCGTGCCGATCGCGACCTGATCCGCCGCCAGGATTCCGGGTCCGAACGGATCAGTCGGATCAGGAAGAATCGCGGTGACCTGAGTCAGTGTTCCGTCAGGGTTCGCGGTTGCTTGCTGTCCCGCGTTGATGGTCACAAAACCATGTGCGCCTCGCAGCGTCACGGTTCCCTCGTAAACCTTGACCGTCATCGTTCCGTCGGACTTGATGGAGACCTCGAATTTGGTGCCGCGCACGCTTGCGGTCGCGTGCGGACCCGCCACTTCAAATGTCGCGCCACTGACGAGATGCTGGACGTTGGTGAACGTCCTCCCGATCTGCTGCTTGAACGAAACGTCGTTGAGATTGCCGCCTTTCGTGAAGTGGGCGGAGTCCATGGTTATCGTTGTGTCAGTTGCGAGCCGGGTCATCGTGCCGTCGGGCAGGGTGACGGCGGCTCGACCTTTCGCGTTGGTCGAAATCTTGTCCCCGGCCTTGACCGTGGCACCCGTTTTGGCGTCGACTGAGTTGATGGACGCGGCCGGCTGGTAGACGATCAGCGATCCAGGAACGTTGACCGCCGCTTTGGCCGCAAGGTTGAGCCAGATCAGAAATCCAGCCACGATCAGGACGACGATCAAGAGCACGATCAGCAGGCGCAGTCCGCCGCGGCGTTTAGGCGGATTCTTGGCGGCTACGCTTGCCATGTTGCCCGGGAAAGATAGCTCAAAGGTTCTTCAACCGCCGCGGGTTACGGCCCTTGCTCAGTGATGGCCTTCGATGACCATCATGCTGTCGCTGTTGGGGCCTGTGCAGGAATACACACGGTCGACCACAAAGCCGCTCGGAATCGACTTCAGTGAGGTGCCTCCCAGAGAGCTCAGGCTCGACACGACTTGCGTCGTGACACTGATGCCGTGCACCGAAACCTGTGTGATCACAGCGCCAAGTCCCGGTGTGGCGGCGTAGAAGTCGATCGTCCACGACACCTGCAAGCCGTTCAGGTCCTGGTAGTACACGACCCGGGCCGCACCGGGCGATGTGCCCTGGACGAAGATCGTCACCCCGGTGGTGCCGGCTTCGGCGAGGGCGGTGCTGATCTGGGAATTGCTCAACGTCTCGCGGACCACGCCGCCTGAGTCGACACTGGCCGCGCTGCAGGCGATATCGGTGGCGAAGGCGAGGGCGTATGGCTCACCGGTTGCAGGCACGTCGATGGCGCGCACCGTGGCTTTGTAGACACCCGGAGGACCGTCGGGGATGGTGATCGAGACTGGCGCGGAACCTTGTTTCGAGTGCGCTGTACCGTTCGGGTCGACCACCGTCACGCTCATCAAACTGCCCGGATAGCAAAAGTCGAGCGTGAGCTTGCCGCCGGGCGAGTTGTAGTCCGTTTCGGCCGACTGACCGCTGCTCAAGTTGTCGCCGGTCGTCACCTGGGTCGTGCCGGCGTTGTTGCGGTTCGATGCACTTGACTCGCACTGTTGAGCAAGTGGGAATGCATCTTGTGGGTCGAACTGATTGCTCCGCAAGTTGGTCAGATCTCCATTGGCATCGCCGTCGATCTCTTGCCCGGCGTTGAGCGTCACTTGCGATTTGCCGCTGACGGCGACGCGTCCTGAGAAGGCCCAGATTCGATTTGTCCCGTCACTTCGCACCAACACCTCGAACTGGGTGCCGCGTACCTCCGCGCTTACCGAATGTCCGTTGACCGTGAACGTGGCGCCCGAGGCGAGGTGTTGCACGTCAGTGAAGGTGCGACCGACTTTTTGCTGCAGCGCGATCGCCTGGACGTTGCCGTTGCGCTGGAGCTGAACCTTGCTGATCTGCATCGTGGTGTTCGGGGCCATCCGCACGTATGAACCATCAGGGAACTCGATGGCCCCATGCCCTCCTGCGCCGGTCGCGACCGTGTCGTCTGCATTCAGCGATTGACCAGGCACACCTGGATGCTGGTCGACGTCGACTGGTTGGTTGATCACGATCAACGTCGCCGGGGCCGTGACCGCGGCCGAAGCCTGCGCCACCAGGAACCACCAGCCTCCACCGACGGCGAGGACCATCGCGATCACAAAGGCCAGAAGGCAGCCGCCGCAGCCGAAACCACAGCCCCGGCAGCCAGATCTTTGCTGCGTGGGCGGAGCGGGTTGAGCGGGCTGGGCGGTGGGCGGCGCAGGCGGTGGCGCGACTGCCATCGCCGCGGAAGGTTAGCTGCTTGTCTGCTGCAAATCGACGACCAATCGGGCAGGATCGTCGAGGGTGAACACCCGCATACAGCCCGGCTTGCTCAGCCCCAGGCCCCATGACACGTAGCCTTCGAAATCCTGCGTTTGGCGAGCTTCACTGATCACCTTGTAGTTGGCGTTCACGATGTCCGTCGAGCCGATGAAAGTGGTCGCCCCGGTGGCCGAATGCACCGTGACCAGCAGGCCGCTCGTTCCGCTCAAGGTCACGGTGTCTCCGCTCGCGCCCATGCTGAACACCGGCTTCGGCTGGCGCTTGACCGTATATGTCGGCACGATGGAATCGAACTGGAGCACGAAGCGGTCGTAGCCGATCTCCTGGCTCACTCGAGCCGTGATCGTGTTGGCGACGCCGGTCTTGCCTCCCGAGGCGTCGGCGCACGCGAAATCCGGCAGGTTCGTGCCCGGTGCAGCCGGTGTCGTGGGCGCGGGTGAGATCCGGGGCGGCGAGGCCACCGAGCCGGTCGCGGCGCTCTGTGAGCTCGGTGAGAAGGCTGCGCTTGGGTTCAGATCTGGTCCGCAGGCGGTCAGAATCGAGATCAAAGCCAGGGCTCCGACGAATCGCACCGGCCAATGGTATGGTCGAAGGCCCTTCCCGCGAGCAAGCCGAGGTGGCGGAACAGGCAGACGCGTCGGTCTCAAAAACCGATGACCGCAAGGTCGTGCGGGTTCGACTCCCGCTCTCGGCACCACGCAGGTCAAACGGCAGGCCCTAGCGGCACCGTTACGGCACCGTTTGAGATTGGATCGTCGCGACTATCCGAGGAGGCAACGTTCGACCTATTCGGGCTCAGGTCAGGCGCCGCCACACCCCAACCAACGTGATCAGGAGCGCGACTGCAACCAGGACCAGTGTGGTCGACGCGGAATCCATCCAACCGTTGGCCCCACCGGGCGCAGGCGGCGATAGCGTCGGATCGTAGATCCAAACCGGCTTCGTACTGATCGCGAGGACGCGACCGTCGCTCATCACGACCAGATCGACACCAGTCTGAAATGGTGGCGGGCTGCCGGCGACCTGCCAGAAGTCGGCGCTCGCGTCATATGTGTAGGCAAGTGCAGGCTGCACTCCGAGCGCGAGCATGCGGCCGTCGTGCAGCGGGGCCACGCCGGCCCAGAAGCTGAGGAAGTTGTTCGCGCGCTGGCTGGTCGGCGGTGAACCGAGGCTCCAGCTCAAAGTACGCGAGTCGAAAAACTCAGAATCGAGCGCCGGATTGATGGTGAATCCGCCACCCTCGGGAGATCCTGCCAAAGCGACGCCTCCCATGAGCACGACCTTGCCCGGTCCAAGCACCATCACGCCGTCCGAGCGGGGCTGCGGGAGATTCGGCAGCGTCCGCCACGACTCGTGGGCAGGGTCGAACAGCGCAGCGCTCGCGATCGTCGAGTTCTTGACCGACCCACCGGCAACCAACACGCGGCCGTCCTGAAGGACGATCGCCGACGGCCTGAGGACGCCACCCATCGGCAGTGGGGCGGTGGGGGTCCACGAGTTGGCCGCCGGGTCGAAGATCTCAACGTCGGAGATGTCATCTGGCGCTGGCAGCGGTCGACTCCATGCCGCCGCTCCTCCTAACACCAGCACGCGACCGTCGTGCAGCATGACTGCGGTGGGTGCAGAGCGAGCGACGCTCATGTCGGCAGCTCGAATCCATGTCTGGTGCTCTGGATCGAACAGATACGCGGACTTCAGCGCCTGGCCGCGCGCACCAGCGCCGCCGATCACCATCACCATCCCCGAACGCAGCGTGATGAGGGCGGGTTCCATGCGGGCCTCGGGGATCGGCGTGCTCGCGTCCCATGTGTTGGTGCGTGCGTCGTAAACGTCCGCGGCATCACTCAAGGCAAGGTCTCCGGTGGGTGAGCCTCCTATCGCCAGCACTCGATCATTGGCGAGCGCAATGAACTGCGTACCGACTTCAGTTTCCAATCGGTCAGCAGCCGGTTGCCACACGCCCGACGGCGATGCAAAACTCAGGCTGCATCCGCACAGGAACCCGACAAGAAAGACGAAAGTGATCGACCGCATCACCCGACCAACCTCGTCCGTCCTCGGACTCCGGTTCCGATCAGCTCGAAGCTGAACGCGATCAATGCGATGGCCAGCGCCGGCACCAGCGCAACCCAGAACTGATTGGCGAGGATGTCGTTGCGCGTAAGCGAGAGCAGCTGACCGAGCTCGGGCCGGCTGATCAACACCGTCGCAGGTCCGCCGTAGTTCTCGAGCTGGACGATCGGACCGAGAAACACCTGCACGTACCCGAGCTCCGCGAGCAACACGAGAACCGCGCTGACCTGGAACGGCAGCTCGACTCCGAGGGCGGGCCGTAGAAACGGCAGGACGTGCAGCCGGAGAAACCGAAGCCCTCCGGTGCCCATCGCAGTGGCCGCCATGGAGAAGGGCTGGCTGCGCACAAACTCGACACGCTCGGCGACCAGCTCCGCAATATCGCGCCAGCCGACGATCGACATGGCGATCACGAAAGCCACCGTCTTCCCCTTCGGCGTGAAGGCCTGCACGGTGACTGCGGCGAGAGCAAGATACGGAAAGCTC
>DATLKH010000136.1:0-5786 GCA_035538475.1 Candidatus Dormiibacterota bacterium
CGAGCGCTGCCGGGTCACTACGCGGGCACGTCGAAAATTGCCGGCACTGGCCATCTCACCGCTAAAACGCGCAGGAGTGGGCTAAGCGACAGGCTAAAGGACGAAGTAGAAAGTCGCTCCCTCGCCGACGGCGCCCTCAGCCCAGATCCGGCCACCATGGCGGTTGACGATCCGGCGGGCGGAGGCCAGGCCGATGCCGGCGCCCGGAAACTCGGACTGCGTATGCAGCCGCTGGAAGGCCGCGAACAGGCGGTGCGAGTCGATCATGTCAAAACCCACACCGTTGTCTTTGACGAAGACCCGCGCCTCGCCGTCCACCACTTCCGAGCCGATGGCGACCTTGGGCGTGGGTTTCGGCTGCGAGAACTTGAACGCGTTGCTGATCAGATTCGTCAAGAGGATTCGGATCAGCCTCTGGTCGCCCGCGACGGAAATGTTGGGCTCGATCACGACCTCTGCCTTTTGCTTCGGGTTGGCCGCTTCGATCTCCCCGACGATCTCGGTCGCCAGCGCGCTGACATCGATGTGCTCACGCTTGATCTCGCCGCTCGAAAGCCGGAAAAGCATCTGCAGCCCATCGAAGGCCGAGGTCATGCGCGTGCTGGCTTGCCGCATGCGCTCCAGGCTTTCTCTTGCCTTGGCATCCAGCTCGGTTCCGTAGTCCTCGAGCAGCTGCTGGCTGACGGAATCGAACGATGCCAGCGGCGCCCGCAAGTCGTTGGCGACCGAATAGCTGAAGGCTTCCAGCTCGCGGTTGATGGCGGTGAGTGCAATCGTCCGCTGCTCGACGAGCGACTCGAGCTGCGTACGGTACCGGCGCAGCTCCTGTTGTGCGCGATACAGATCGGCGAACACCGTCGCCTTGGCGCGCAAGATGGCGGGCACGACCGGCGCAAAGATGAAGTCGACCGCGCCGAGGTTGTAGCCGCGGCCCATATCCGTCTCGGCCTGGTCGAGGGCGGTGACGAAGATGATCGGCGTCAGCTCGGAACGGGGCCGCTGCCGGATCAACTGCGCCGTCTCGAACCCGTCCATGACCGGCATGCGCACGTCGAGCAGGATCACGGCGAACTCTTCACGGAGCAGCTGGCGCAGCGCATCGGCACCTGACGCAGCCTCAACGACGTTTTCGTTGAGCGGCGTGAGAATGGTCCGCAGCGCGAATCGCTTCGTCGCGTCGTCGTCGACGATGAGGAGATTGACCCTGGTCTTTGCGCCGGTCGAACTCGTCGTCATTTCTCTTGGGGGGGTGCCGGTTTGCGTCACCATCGCATCTTCCTGAACAAATTGATTCCCTCCCGTACCTGCTCGTAATGATCGCGGTCGGCACAGTGGATAAGGGATTCGCGTCGTCCGAGAGCGAGGAATCCACCTCGAATCAGGCTGTCGTAAAAGAGACGGTGGGCGCGCTCTTGCAAAGAAGGCTTGAAATAGATCAGCACGTTTGCACAAAGGATCAAGTGGAAGTCGTTGAAGGAACCATCCGTGACGAGGTTGTGCCGGGCCCAGGTGATGCCTGCGCGCAGCTCGCCGTCGAACCGGGCATTGCGGCCCGCCGCTGCATAGTGGTCGGAGAGGTTGCCCCGGCCACCCGCAACCTGATAGGCGTCTGAGTACCTGCGAACTCGATCCAGCGGATATTCACCCTGCCGGCCAATCGCGAGCGTGTCGTCGTTCAGATCGGTTGCGTAAATACTGGCTCGCTTCAGCAGGGCTTCTTCTTTCAACGCGATGGCCAGCGAATACGCCTCCTCGCCGGTGGCGCATCCCACTACCCAGATCCGCACCGAGGGATACGTCTTGAACAACGGAATCACGTCGTGGCGCAGGCACTTGATCAGCTCCGGATCGCGGAACATGCTGGTCACGTTCATGCCGACGAGTCCCAGCAAGCGCTGCATGCAAGCGGGGTCGTGCAGCACGCGGTCCTGATATGCAGAGACCGTGTGCGCTCCCTCGCGGATCATGCCCATCTGAATGCTTCGCCGCAGAGCAGACGGTGAGTATTCCCGGAAGTCGTATCCGTAGCTCAACCGCATCCCTTCGACCAGCAGTTGAACCTCAACTGCCTCGACATCAGAAGCCAGCGACTCGAGGTGGCGGGCGGCTGCTTCCATCTTTTCCTATCCGACCAGCAACGCCTTGAGCTTGGACAGCATGTACGCGTTGTTGACCGGCTTGGCGATGTAATCGCTCGCGCCTGCCTGGATGCAGCGCTCGCGGTCGCCTTTCATCGCTTTGGCCGTCAGGGCAACAATTGGCTTGTCACGGAAGGCTTTCAGCTGACGCATCTTCGTCATCGTTTCGTAGCCATCCATCTCCGGCATCATCACGTCGACGATCGCGATATCGATGTCATCTCTTTGGCTGAGTGTTTCGAGCGCTTCATGCCCAGAGTCGACAGAAGTCACATCCATCTGCTGGCGCTCGAGCATGGCCGTCAGGGCAAAGATGTTGCGGACGTCGTCGTCCACCAAGAGCACTTTCTTGCCGGCCAGACCGTAGTCCGCATCTCCGTGCGCCTCGGATTCAGAGCCGCTCCACGCAGGCTCGTCCGGCTGCCGGAAAATCGCCGAGATCTCCTCTTTGAGCCGCTCGGGTGAGCGCGCGTCTTTGATCACGATGCTTTTCGCGGCTTTGCCGAGCTTGATCTCTTCCCGTCGCGTCAGGTCGCGTGCGGTGTAGACCACCAGAGGAGTTGCGCCCAGCCTGTTGCTGATTTGCAGCTCCTCGATCACACGCCAGCCGCTCATTCGCGGAAGACCGAGATCCAGCACCACACAGTCGAACTCCTCGCGTTCGAGCAGAGACAGCGCTTCGTCACCGTCCGCGACTGCGGTGGTTCGCGTGTTCAGGGGCGCCATCAAAGTGGCGATGAAGTCCCGCTGGACCGGATCGTCTTCGATGACCAGAAGCGAGCGCGTCGCACCGGCAAGGCTGGTCTCGCCGGCGGTTCGCATCGGCTCCGCGCGCCACGGACCGTTGCCACTCGGAGCGACCAGCACCGGTTCGGCAGGCGCAGGCGATTCCTCACCCCACCCGTTACCGGCGAAGGCGGCCGGCCGCATGCCAAGGGTGCGGCGCTGCGAAGGCGCGACGAGCGGCAAGTAAACCGTGAAGATGCTGCCCACGCCCGGCTCGCTCTGCAGGCGGATCTCGCCGCCGAGCAACCGCGTCAGCTCACGGCAGATCGAAAGTCCAAGACCGGTGCCGCCGAACTTGCGGCTGGTAGAGCCGTCGGCCTGTGTAAAGGGTTCGAAGATCGAGCGCTGCTTCTCGAGGGGAATGCCGATTCCGGTGTCGATCACGCGGAAGGCGAGGACTTTTTGCGCGCGGTTCAATACTTCGTTGGACGGGCTCCAGCCGGAAGTCGCTATCTCGGCCACGAACTCGACCTTGCCTTTCTCAGTGAACTTGAACGCGTTGCTCAATAGGTTGTTGAGGATCTGCTGCAGCCTCTGCGGATCGGTTGGAATCGTCTCCGGAAGATCCGGCCGTAGGTCGATCTCGAAGGCGAGCTTCGTCGCCTCCGCGACATGGCGGAACGTGCGCTCGAGCATCGGCTTGAGCTCCGCGAGTGGCCAGTTCGTGACGTCGAGAGCCACCGTCCCCGATTCGATCTTCGAGAGGTCGAGGATGTCGTTGATGAGCTTCAGAAGGTCGGTACCTGAAGAGCGGATGATGGTCGCGTACTCGATCTGCTTCGGCAGCAGGTTGCCATCGGGGTTGGCCGCCAGCTCTTGCGCGAGGATCAGCAAGCTGTTCAACGGCGTACGCAACTCGTGCGACATGTTGGCGAGGAACTCCGACTTGTAGCGCGACGTCAACGCCAGCTGCTCGGCTTTTTCCTCGACGAGCCCTTTTGCAGCTTCGACTTCTAGACGGCGGCGTTCGATCTCGGAGTTCTGCTCCGCGAGCTGGCGCGCTTTCTCGGCCAGCTCCTCGTTGGTGCGCTGGAGCTGGTCCTGCTGGCTCTGCAGCTCGGCGGCCAGGGACTGAGATTGCGTCAGCAGGTCCTCCGTTCGTGTGTTGGCTTCGATGGTGTTGAGCACGATGCCGATGCTTTCTGCGAGCTGGTCGAGGAAGTCGAGGTGCGTGGGGCTGAAGGACTGGAAAGACGCCAGCTCCAGCACGGCGCGTACTTCGCCTTCGAACAAAGCCGGCAGCACGACGATGGTCGCGGGGGGCGCCGCGCCGAGCGCCGAATTGATCTGGATGTAGTCGGACGGAACCTGGGTGACCACGATCCGCTTCTTTTCCTGTGCACACTGCCCCACCAGGCCCTCACCAAACGCAATCTCGAGCGGCAGGTTGGGCTGGCTTTTGTATGCATAGCCGGCCTGGAAGGTCAGGTGGGCCGGCCGGCCGTTGGGTCCGACGGCGCTGTAAAAGGCTCCGTGCTCGGCCTTGACCAGTGGAGCCAGCTCGGAAAGGATCATCTTCGAGACGGTCGTCGTGTCGCGCTGGCCCTGCAGCATTCGCGTGAACCGTGTCAGGTTCGTCTTCAGCCAGTCCTGCTCCTGGTTCTTCTCCGTCGTATTGCGAAGGTTGCGGATCATCTCATTGATGTTGTCCTTGAGGTTTGCCACCTCACCCTTCGCATCGACGTTGATGGATCGGGTCAGGTCTCCTTTGGTCACAGCGGTCGCGACTTCGGCGATGGCGCGGACCTGAGTGGTCAGCGTTGCGGACAGCTGGTTCACGTTGTAAGTGAGATCTCGCCACGTGCCCGCGGCGCCCGGAACGTTTGCCTGGCCACCGAGGCGTCCTTCGGCGCCCACCTCACGCGCGACTGTGGTCACCTGCTCGGCGAACACCGCCAGCGTGTCGGTCATGCTGTTGATGGTTTCGGCCAGTTCGCCGATCTCGCCCTTGGCTTCGAGGCTGAGCTTGCCTTTCAGGTTTCCATTCGCGACAGCCGTGACCACAGCCGCGATGCCGCGCACCTGATCGGTGAGGTTGCTCGCCATCGTGTTCACGTTGTCTGTGAGGTCCTTCCAGGTTCCGGCTACGCCCTCGACATTGGCCTGGCCGCCGAGCTTGCCTTCGGTGCCCACCTCGCGCGCCACACGCGTCACTTCTTTGGCGAACGCGTTCAGCTGATCGACCATCGTGTTGACGGTGTTCTTCAACTCCAGGATCTCGCCCTGGACATCGACCGTGATCTTCTTGGAAAGGTCGCCTTGCTGGACGGCGGTCGTGACCTCGGCGATGTTGCGGACCTGGCTGGTGAGGTTGCGCGCCATCTGGTTTACGTTGTCGGTCAGGTCCTTCCAAACGCCGCCGACTCCCTTGACATCCGCCTGACCGCCGAGCCGGCCTTCGGTGCCGACTTCGCGCGCCACGCGCGTCACTTCGTTGGCGAACGCGTTGAGCTGGTCGACCATCGTGTTGATGGTGTTCTTGAGCTCGAGGATCTCGCCGCGAACGTCGACCGTGATCTTCTTGGAGAGGTCGCCCTGCTGCACAGCCGTCGTGACCTCGGCGATGTTGCGAACCTGGCTGGTCAGGTTGCCGGCCATGAAGTTCACGTTGTCGGTGAGGTCTTTCCAGATTCCTCCGACGGCCTGTACATTGGCCTGGCCTCCCAGCCGGCCTTCGGTGCCGACCTCACGCGCCACGCGCGTCACTTCGCTGGCGAACGCATTCAGCTGGTCGACCATCGTGTTGATGGTGTTCTTCAGCTCGAGAATTTCGCCTTTGACGTCGACGGTGATCTTGCTCGAGAGGTCGCCGCGTGCGATGGCGGTCGCGACGTCGGCGATGTTGCGAACCTGGCCGGTGAG
>DATLKH010000137.1:0-5230 GCA_035538475.1 Candidatus Dormiibacterota bacterium
TATGTCGTCGAGCAGAACCGCGACGGCCAGATGTACGACTTGATCCGGCTCGCGCTGGAGCCGCATCTGATCGAGCGCCTGCACTCGATCCGCCACTACACCGGTCAGCCCATCCCCGCGGCGGCCATCACCGGGCCGCTCCTGAAGAAGACGGAGGCCGTCCCCGCATGAGTACAACAGTCAATCGAGCCGGGTTGGCACGCGACGCCTACAAAGGCGCGGCGACCACGCTGTGCGCAGGATGCGGGCACAACTCGATCACCAACCACCTGATCAAAGCCCTGTACGAGCTCGGAGTCGAACCGCATCTGCTGGCCAAGATGTCCGGCATCGGCTGCTCATCGAAGACGCCGGCGTACTTCGTCGAGACCGCTCATGGATTCAACGGGGTGCACGGTCGCATGCCGGCACTTACGACCGGGGCGCATCTGGCGAACCGCCAGTTGATCATGCTCGGAGTTTCCGGCGATGGAGACACCGCCTCGATCGGCCTGGGTCAGTTCATGCACATGATCAGGCGCAACGTCGACTGCACCTACATCATCGAGGACAACGGAACGTACGGCCTGACCAAAGGCCAGTTCTCCGCCACCGCAGACCTCGGCTCTGTCCAGAAGAAAGGCGCCGTCAACACCTTCCAGCCGATCGACCCGTGCGCCGTCGCGCTGGCGCTCGGCTGCTCATTCGTCGCGCGCTCGTTCAGCGGTGATGGGAAGCAGGTCGTCCCCCTGATCAAGGCCGCGATCGCCCACCGCGGCACAGCGATCCTCGACATCATCTCGCCCTGCGTGACCTTCAACGACCATGAAGGCTCGACCAAGAGCTACAGCTGGGTGAAAGACCACGAGGAATCGATCGCCGACGTCTCGTTCATTCCTTTCTACGAAGAAGTCCATGTCGACTACGAGCCCGGCACCGTGCGGGAAGTTCGGCTGCACGACGGGTCGCACATCTTTCTCAAGAAGCTGGGCGAAGACCATGACCCGACCGATCGCCGCGCCGCGATTCGCGTCATCGAAGAAGGCCGCACGGCGGGACATCTGGTCACGGGCCTGCTTTATGTCGACGCGGAGATGCAGGACTTCGTGAGCACCGAGCACATTCCGCAGCGTCCGCTGAAGGACCTGACCGAGAATGAGCTGCGCTTGTCGAAGGATCAGTTCGCGCAGTTCATGTCTGAATTCGCCTGAGAGCGACACCGGCGCCCTCGCGCGCCACACGCGAGGAGATCCTCAAGGGAACCCGCCTGGTGGCGCGTCGCGATCCGGCTATGGCCAAGGTGATCAAACGCGTCGGTGCGGTGCAGCTGCGCGATGCGCTCGACGACAGCTTCGCCGCGTTGGTCCGATCGATCATGTACCAACAGCTCGCCGGTGCGGCTGCGACAGCGATCCATGGACGCTTTCTCAAGCTCTTCCAGGACGGACTGACCCCGGCCGCCGTCCTCGCCCTGCCGGAAGGCGTGATGCGCAGCGCCGGGCTGTCGACGGCCAAGGCGGCCGCAGTCCTCGACCTCGCCACGAAGGTGGCCGACGGCACCGTCCCGCTGGCCGACGTGGATGGCCTTTCCGACGACGAGCTCGTCGAGCGTTTGAGCACAGTGCGCGGGATCGGACGCTGGACGGCGGAGATGTTTTTGATCTTTCAGCTGCGGCGTCTGGATGTGTGGCCGGTGGACGACTACGGCGTGCGCAAAGGCTGGACCGCCGCGCATCGCAAGCGAGAGCTGATCGCACCGCGTGCGCTGCAAGCCGAAGGAGACAAATTCAGGCCGCATCGGACGATCGCCGCGTGGTACTGCTGGCGCGTCGTCGACACGGTGCTGCCGGCGTCTTAGGCGGCGCTCGGTACGATTTCATTCAGATTGATCGCATTGCCTGAATCGCCCGCCGCATTCAAGAATGCGACCTGGCCGGACATCCAGCCGTACTTCGAAGAGCTGGAGCAGCGTCCGTTGGACCGCCAAAACGTGGAGAGTTGGCTCGCGGACTGGTCGCGCCTCGAATCCCTGGTTTCCGAAGCCTCGGCGCTGGCATATTTCGACTACTCGCGCAACACCGCGGATCCCGCCGCTGAAGAGGCGCGTCTCAGGTTCGGCACCCAGATCGGACCCAAGGCCCGGGAGCATCGGACCCACCTACAGGCGCGACTGGTCGAGCTCGGCTACACGCCACCAGACCTCGAAACGACAGTGGAGCGCTTCCGAAATCAGATGGAGCTCTTCAAAAGCGAGAACGTGCCGCTGTTCGCGGACCTTTCACGGCTTTCCACCGAATGGTCGAAGCTCGTCGGCGGGCTGACGGTTCAGTGGGAGGGCGAAGAAAAGACGCCGCCGCAGATGCTTCCCTACCTGGAAGAGCACGATCGTGAGCTGCGCGAGCGCGCATTTCGCCTGATGTTCGAACCGTATGTACGAGAGCGCGATGCACTGGCGAATCTCTTCGATCGCATGTACGACTTGAGGCAGCAAGTTGCTCGGAACGCGGGCTTCGACAACTTTCGTGATTACACGCACCGGGAAAAGAATCGCTTCGACTACACCCCCGACGACTGCTTCCGATTTCACGAAGCAGTCGAGGTCGCGGTCAAACCGGCGGTCAAGCGCATCATGGACCGCCGGCGCTCACAGCTGGGCCTGACCGAGCTGAGGCCGTGGGATCTCTCGGTCGATCCAAAAATGCGACCTGCTTTGAAACCTTTCACTGACGTAACCCAACTCGTCGAGCACGCCGGCGCAGTCTTCGCGAACGTCGATCCGGATTTTCGCGGCTACTTCATGAGCATGGCTGACGCGGGTCTGCTGGATCTCGACAATCGCAAGGGGAAAGCGCCGGGCGGCTACTGCCAGACGCTCAACTTTCGCAAGATGCCTCTCATC
This sequence comes from Candidatus Dormiibacterota bacterium, assembly GCA_035538475.1. Taxonomy (GTDB): domain Bacteria; phylum Chloroflexota; class Dormibacteria; order Dormibacterales; family Dormibacteraceae; genus 40CM-4-65-16. Next base: position 2,879 of record DATLKH010000137.1, read on the forward strand.
TTCATGAATGCCGTCGGCATCGATGACGACGTGCGGACATTGGTCCATGAGTCGGGTCACGCCTTCCACTCCTTCGAGGCTTCGGGACTTCCATTGCTCTTTCAGCGCCATCCGGGATCGGAGATGGCGGAGGTTGCGTCGATGTCGATGGAACTCCTTTCTTCCCCTTACATCGATCAGCCACATGGCGGCTACTACGACGAAGCGGAGGCGAAGCGGTCGCGTCGCTATTTGCTCGAGGACATTGTCATCTTCTTCACCCACTGCGCATCTGTCGATGCCTTTCAGCAGTGGATGTACACGACCGGTGCGGGCCGCGATGCCGATTCCCGCGACCAGAAGTGGTTGGAGCTGCGCCGAAGATTCGAGGGCGACTCTGTCGACTGGACTGGACTCGACCATTTGCGAATCGCCCGCTGGTATTACCAACCCCACTTCTTCGAAGTGCCGTTCTATTACATCGAATATGGAATTGCGGAGCTGGGGGCGCTGCAGGTCTGGCGCAACAGCTTGAAAGACAGACCCGATGCAGTGGGCCGCTACCGAGCTGCCCTCGCTTTGGGGGCAACCCGCCCGCTACCTGAGCTTTTCAAAGCGGCGGGCGCGCGGTTGATATTCGACGCGCAAGGCATGGGCCAGCTGATCGACCTCGTCGAGGAGAAGCTCTCCGTCCTCGACTAGCTCGCGGCGATGTTGCGCAGCGGCTTTCGGGGACCAAATCGCGGTGCTGCGATCCCGGACATGACGATGAGCCGCACCACGCGGGCCCGATGCCCGCGATACGGCTCCAGCAGCTGCAGCATGCGTTCATCACTCGACCGGGCGGTGCCTTCCAGGGCGTAGCCGACGGCGTGCGGAAGGTTGTAGTCACCGATGGGGACGGCGTCCGCGTCGCCCAACGCAACCATTGCGACCTTCGCCGCCGTCCACGGTCCGACGCCCGGAAATGCCTGGAGGCGGCGATGGGCGGATGCCAGGTCCATCGAGGTTGTCTCCTCCAGGCGGTTGGCACTGCGGGCGGCGCGAATGATGATCTCGGCGCGTCGCTGCTCGATTCCAAACCGATGAAACGCCCAGTACGGGGTTTGAGCGAGCACCTTTGGCGAGGGAGGGACTGTGAGCTGCCACGGCCCTGGCGCCGGTTCACCGAATGCCTTGACCACCGCCCGATACGACCGCCGAGCATCGAGGCTCGTGACCTGCTGTGCGATCACCGAGGGCACCAGCGCTTCGAACACGGAATTGGTCCGAGGCATGCGCATTCCTCTCTTGTCACGCCACAGCCGCGCGATCAGCGGGTGGTCGGGAATGAATCCACTGTCGTCGTCCTCCTGGCCGGCGATTTGCGGCGCATGGGCTGTGGCCCAGGCGGCCCCGGTACCCCAGGCACGAGCCTCGACAGCGTCGCCCGCCTGCCGCAGATGGACGGTCGCCGGCCCCTCGGGGGTCCGTGTCGCCCAGACGAAACCATCGCGGTCCTCGTTCATCCATGGGCCATCGCCGAGGCCAGAGAGAGTCAGCCCAAGATCAAGCGGCCGAGTGATCGGAAATCGAACCTGGGAATCCGGCACGAGGCTCGATTATCGGTTGATCGGCACCGACAGTGTGAACGTGCTGCCACGACCGATCTCTGATTGCACCACGAGATCACCGTCGTGCATGCGCGCGATCTCACGCGAAAGCCACAGACCCAACCCCGTGCCTTGAACGTGTGTGTGGGTCTCGATGCGGTTGAACCGTTTGAACAGTCGCCCTTGATCCTCTTTCGAAATTCCGACACCGTAGTCGTGCACAGAAACAAATGCGAAGGTGCCGTCGCGCCGCACCTTCACATCGATGTCGGATCCGTTGGGCGAATATTTCGCCGCGTTGCTCAATAAGTTTCGAATCACGATCTGAAACCTGTCGGGGTCGACTTCAGCCTCGACCGCCTCTTGCGGCTGGTCGACGTTGAGGTGGTGATTGCCGAGCAGCAACTTCACTCCGTCGACCGCAATGTCGGTCAGCTCCACGAGGTCGACAATTTGCTTCTTGAGGGCGAGCCTCCCCTCCTCGAGACGCGATGCCTCGATCATCTGCTCGACCATCCAGTTGACCTCATCGGCCTTCGAGATCAACAGCGGGACCACTGACTGAACTTTCGGCGAGACCTCTCCGAGAGCGCCTCCCTCGAGCATCGTCAAGTAGCCCTTGATCACCGTCATCGGACCGCGCAGCTCGTGCGAGGCGATGCTGAGAAAGTCGGACTTCGCTCGCTCCAACGCGGTGATGCGCTCGTTGAGCAGCACGCGGTCCAGTCCCGCGGTGATGCTGGTCGCGTACTGGCGAAGCCGTGTCAGCTCGTCCTCGCCG
>DATLKH010000138.1:0-9271 GCA_035538475.1 Candidatus Dormiibacterota bacterium
ATCCGGCTCAACGTCTATCACTTGCTGACGGGCGAAGGAAGCGTTGGGCAAATCGCGCAGGCCACCGGACTGGCCGGCCTCACGATCGTCCCCTCGCACATCGATCTGGCCGGCGCCGAGATCGAGCTTGCGGCAATGGAAGGACGCGAGGGCTTGCTGCGAAAGGCACTCGGTGATCTGCCGGCCGGCATCGAAGTCGTGCTGATCGACTGTCCGCCCTCGTTGGGACTGCTGACTTTGAATGCGCTGGTGGCGGCGACGAGCATGTTGATTCCCACGCAGTGCGAGTATTTCGCGCTGGAAGGACTGCGCCACCTGATGTACACGCATCAGCTGGTCCGCTCGCGGCTCAACCCCAAGCTCGCGATCGCGGGGATTGTGATGACGCAATTCGACTCACGCACCACTTTGGCCTGGGACGTCGTCCAGTCAGTCCGTCGCTCGCATCCACACCACGTTTTGGAGACGCTGATTCCGCGCAACGTGCGTATCAGCGAAGCCCCGAGCCATGGCAAGTCCGTGCTCGAGTACGACCCCACATGCCGAGGCTCAGCGGCTTACCGCGCCCTCGCAAAGGAGCTTTTGGAACGATGACGCAACCCCGAACCCGAGGCCTGGGACGTGGACTCGACGCGCTGATTCCGATGTCGAGCGAAGGCGATGCCCTGGTACCGCAGATGGTCGCCGTCGATCAGATCCGTCCGTCGCGACAACAGGTTCGTTCACGTTTTGACGCGGAACCACTCGGGGAGCTGGCCGAGTCGATCCGCCGGCACGGCATCTTGCAGCCGCTGCTCGTGCGCCGGCTGGCCGACGGCTATGAGCTCATAGCAGGCGAACGGCGGTGGCGCGCGGCGCGTCTCGCCGGACTCACGACCGTACCCGCCGTGGTGCGCAGCGATGCTCAAAGCGATGCGCAGCTGGTTCTCGGATTGATTGAAAACCTTCAGCGCACGGATCTGGATCCAATCGAAGAGGCGCGTGGTCTGCGCAAGCTGATCGAAGAGTTTGGTCTGACTCACGAAGAGGTCGCGGACCGTTTGGGCAAGCACCGCGTCTCAGTGACGCAGTCCATGCGATTGCTTGGTGGCTGCTCCGCAGTGCAGTCGGCGGTGGCGTCAGGTGTGATCACGGCCGGACATGCGCGCGCGTTGATCGCGCTCGATAGTCAGGCCGCGCAAGAACACGGACTGAAAGTGGTGATCGCACGTCATCTTTCGGTCCGGCAAACGGAAAACTGGGTGCGCACCTACCGTCCTCGTCGTGTTCGACACAGCGGTTCGGAGACGGAGATCCGGGCGCTTGCAGCAGACGTCGAATCGAGCCTCGGAGTTCCTGTGAAATTGATGGGAACTTTCAACCGAGGCAAGATCGAGCTTCGCTATTCGAGTCGGGAAGAACTGGAACGGGTCTGCGCTAAGCTCGTTTCTTAAAGGCATGGCGGCACAACAGCAACAAGCGGCGGGTGCCGCCACTTCCAGATCTCCAGCCGGCTCGATCTTTCGCGAGATTGCGGAAGTCATCGTGCTGGCGCTGATTCTGTATTTCGGAATCAGCTTTGCCGTCCAGGCCGTCCACGTCGAGGGCCTGTCGATGTTCGCCACACTCGACGACAACGACTATCTGATCGCGAACAAGCTCGATTACCGGATTCACAACCCGCAGCGCGGCGACATCATCATCCTCCGGCCGCCCACTGATCCGTCCCGAGATTTCATCAAGCGGGTCATCGCGCTGCCGGGCGAGCGGCTGTTGATCCGCAACGGGATCGTGTACATCAACGGACATCGGCTCGAGGAGCCTTATCTGCCCGAAGCGTGGACGATCGATACCAACTGGCCGATCAACGGAGCGGACGGGCAGGTGATGGGGTCCAATGAATATTTCGTCATGGGCGACAACCGGAACAAGTCTCAGGATTCGCGAGCTTTCGGGCCGATAACGCGGGATCGAATCGATGGAAGGGCCTGGTTCCGCATATGGCCGGTCGACCATTTTGGAAACATCTATTCCGAAGGGCCCGTCCTCGACACCGGAACGACCTCGGTCGGCGCGCTGGTAGCGGCGACCGGCTGATTTGCGCTTAGGCGCCGATCGCCAATCGAAAGGCGCTGTCGCGACTGAAGGGACCGATCACCGACATCTGCATGGGTCGCGTGAATACGTCTGACGCCACGCGTTTCACGTCCGCCGCGGTCACGGCTTCGATGGACTCGATCTCCTCTTCCATCGTCTTGATCTGACCGAGCAGGAGCTCTTGATAGGTCAGCCAGAATGCGACCCCGTTGGTCGTTTCGAGCTCCAGACGGAACCTGCCTTTCGTGAATTCTTTCGCGCGCCTCAACTCATCGGCGCTCACCTCGGTCTCGGCGAGGCTGCGCAGCTCGGCTACGACGGCATTGACCGCATCGACCGCTTTCTTGGGATCGACCCCGATATAGACGGCCAGGTATCCGGTATCCCGATGCTTTTGCGTGAAGCTGTGCACGTCATATGCCAGCGCCAGGCGCTCGCGAATGTTGAGAAAGAGCCGTGAGCTCATGCCCTCACCGAGCACGGCATTGAGCAGGTCGAGCGCGTAACGGTCTTCGTGCAGATAGCTGAACGCGCGCGCTCCGAGGCACACGTGCGCTTGCTCCGTGTTGCGCCGGCGCACCAGTACACGGGGTTGCGCCAGCGGCTCCGGCGCGGGCGTGATCGTTCCGTTCATCCCTGAAGGCAGGCGCAGGCGTGGGTTGATGAGTGAAAGGGCGCGTTCGGCATCGAGCGATCCTGCGGCGCCCACGACCAGATTTGGCAGCCGGTAATGCGCGTTGGCAAATTCGAGGATGTCGTCACGACCGAGCTTTGAGACCGAATCTTCGGTGCCCGCGATATCGCGACCCAACGCGTGGTCCGGCCAGATCAGCTCTTCGAAGAGGTTCTGCACATAGTCCTGAGGCTGATCCTGGTACATGCGGAGCTCCTCCAGGATCACCATGCGCTCGCGCTCGACGTCAGCCTCGTCCAGCTTGGAATTGGTGACGATGTCGAACAGGACGTCGATGCCGAGCTCGATGTGCTCGGCGGGGACGCGCACCCAGTAGGCGGTCAGCTCTTTGTCGGTCGAAGCGTTGATGAAACCGCCAACTCCTTCGATCGCGTCGGCGATTTCCTTCGCCGAAGGACGCGTACGAGTGCCTTTGAAGAAGAGGTGCTCTATGAAATGCGAGGCGCCGGCGTAACGCGCGTCTTCGAGGCGTGAACCCCCGCCGAACATGAAGACGGCGCTTGCAGAGTAGCGCTCCGGCATCTCGCCGACGACGAGCCGGGCACCACCGGCAAGCTGTCGAACTTCGTGAGGGCCCGGCATGGGAGGGTCAGTATAGGAAGGAGAGTTAGCGACTCATCCTTCGCGCAGCGCGCCCAGCGCCGCGTAGAGAGTCATCGCAACGAAGTCCGCAGGCATGCCGTCTGAGACTGCGTCGAGCGCCTCGCCGAGATAGCGCCGGACCTTCGGGACTTCGTCCACTTCTACGAGCTCGAGGCAGTCGCGAATCGCCTCGGCAATCTCGGTCGGAGTGATCTCTTCGTCGCCCGCCTCATCGGCGACCGAGTTCACCAACGCGATCGCTTTACGGATTCGCTCGGCGGCCGTCCTGCCGATCCGGTCGCCGCCGTTAGTCTGCAGCTGGCTTCCGAGGCCCAACGACGACGCGGCGCTCCGGCTCTTCGCCGATGCTGGAGCTGGTCACGTCCGGATCGCCCTCGAGCGCCAGATGGATGGCGCGCCGCTCAAAGGGCTGCATGGCGTCCAGGGTGATGGCGTCGCCGGTCATCTTGACCTGGCGCGCCGCCCGCATCGCGATTTCTCGCACGGTGTGTTCTCGGCGCTGGCGATAGCGCTCGACGTCAACGATCACGCGCTCACCTTCTGCCAGGTGCTTGCCCACCATGACGTTGGTCACTGCCTGCAGGGCGCGCAGCGTCTCGCCGCGCCAACCGATCAGCGCGCCCAGGTCACGTCCGCTGATGTCGAGCGTGATCGGCTCTGCGCCGGTGCGGACGGAGACGGTGGCTCGCACCCCCATGTGCTTGAGCAGACCTTCGACCAGCGTCCGCGCCGTTTCGGCTTTGCCGTTGGCCGGCGCCGAGATCGCGGTCACCGGTGCGTTCTGGTCGATGACTGTGACTTCGACGATCGTCTCTTCCGGCGACTCGCTGAGAATCTTGACGTCGACGTTGCGCCGGCTTTCCTGCAGCTCGATCAGCGCGGCGTCAACAGCCTCCTCGAGCGTCCGCCCACGGGCCTCCGCGGATTCCACTTCCAATCACTCCTTGCCGCTATTTCTTCTTCTTCGGCCTGTTCGGTTTGCCGGCACCGCCACCGCCGCCCGGTCCGCCGCCGCCCTGAGGCCCGGACGTCTTGGGCCCGGTGCTTGGGCCTTTGGTTGGCGCCGACGGCGCTCCCCCGGCGACGGTCTTGAACCGTGACGGCACCAGGTTTCCCCACCCGACCACGAAGCTCTGCTGAATGATACTGACGCAGTTCCCGACAAACCAGTAAAGCGCTAGACCCGCCGGTACGTTGAGCGCGAAGATGAAAATCATCATCGGGGAGATCCAGAGCATCGTCCGCTGCATCTGAAGGGTTTGAGCCTCCTGTTCCGTGGGGTTGGGAGGCGGCGGCATTTGCAGCATCCGGGTCTGAATCAGGGTCGTGATCCCGGCCAGGAGCGGAAAGATCAGGTACACCGGGACCGGAATCGGAATGCTCGATCCGATCACATGGTGATTCGGGTTCTCGTTTAGGTTCGGCACGAACAAGAAGGGGGCCACACCGTGCGTGTGCGCCCAGCCCGTAAACACGTAGTAAAGGGCGGTCAGGATCGGGATCTGAAGCACCAGCGGCAGGCAGCCGATCATGCTGCTGAGCGGGTTAACCCCATGCTCCTGGTACAGCTTCATCATCTCGCTGTTCAGCTTCTGGGGGTCCTTGCGGAACTTCTTGCGCAGCTCTGCGACTTCCGGCGCGAGCTTGCGCTGCTCCGCGTACGTCTTGCGCTGCGTGACCAGCTGAAACTGCTGGAGAGGGGACAGGAGGACGCGGATGATGATCGTGATCACGATGATCGCGACGCCGTAGGCGCCGATTGCTTCGAAGATGGCGACCCCGGCCAGGTGGTTGTAGATCCAGGTCAGCATCGCCTGCAGGGTCACTCCGAAGATCGCCCACCAGGCGTCATGGACCGGCTGCAGAAACTTGAAAAAATCGCCCATCAGCTCAGATCAGGGAACCGGGTCGTAGCCGCCCTTGGCAAAGGGGTGGCAGCGAGCGATTCTCGCCGCTCCCATCCAGGATCCTCTGAGCCAACCGTACCGCTCGATCGCCTCGTACGTGTAGTGAGAGCACGAGGGGTAATAGCGGCAGGACGGCGCCAAGATCCTGGAAAAGGTCAGCTGATAACCGCGGATCAAGAGGAGCAGAAGTTTCGTCATTGGTGCAGATCTGAAAGCCTGAGCGCGGCAAGCTCGGCTTCCGCCTTCAGCTCGGCGAACGAGACTTCGAGCGTCGCCGGCCGGGCGATCAGGATCACGTCATATCGTATTCCCCCGCGGCGGGCCGGCGAATCAGGATCCAGCAAGCTCAGCCGGGCCGCCTCCCGCAACCTCCGGCGCGCCCGATTTCGGTCGACCGCGCTCTTGACTGCACGGCTCACCGTCACGCCGACTCGATCATCGCCCGATCTTCCGGGCACGGCGAAGCCGACGAACGAGCGGCCGCTGTAAAACCGCTTGCCGTTGATCGCTGCTTCGAAATCAGACCGCCGCCGGACCCGGTGCTTTTGTTTCACGGGTGCGCCGCGACGGCTTCAGGTCAGTCGCTGCCGGCCTTTGCGACGGCGATTGCGAAGCACATGCGCGCCTCCGCGCGTGCTCATTCGGCGCAGGAAGCCGTGGACGCGTCGGCGGTACCTTTTCTTCGGTTGATAAGTTCTTTTGATCGGCGCAGCATACCGGAGTCCGCACTTTCCAAATCGAAGCGTCTTGTGACATCGCTGCTATCACTTCATCACATGGCCGACGTGCCTTGCGGTATCCACAGGCCGGTGTTATAGTCCCCCGCCGGGAGCACGCCAAACTACAAACAGCTTTAACGCTCAAATACATCTCGCACCCGGTCGCCTTACTAAGTCTTATAAGCAAGCAACAGTTAGTCTTATAGCATCGCTTCCATATTTCGTGGATGGCCGGATGGTGGGTTTCAAAGGCTGGCGGGGGCCAGCCTGTGGAAATCCGGGCGGTTGTTTTCCACAGGCATATAGGAGGCGGACCTCATGCTCGATGAGCCTGAGTCGAATCCGTGGGCGAAAGAGGGTCAGTTCGGACATCCCAGCGCGCGGATCAAGGCAGAAATTCCACGGCGCGATGTAGACCCCAGTTTGTCCACAGCATTTGCAGAGGTATGCCTCCTCGCATCCACAGGCATTGGCGGTTACAAGGAGGTGCGTGGGTGAACGAAGACCAGATCTGGTCGCAGGTCCAGGAAGAGCTTCGTTTTCAACTCGCCAAACGAACCTACGACATGTGGCTGAAAAACACGTCGGTCGTATCGGCAGACGGGGGAACCTTCAAGATCGGCGTCCCGAGCAAGCTGGCCAAGGACTGGCTCGAAGACCGGTTCTCCGGCTTGATCCAAGAGACGCTGCAGGCGGTGACCGGCTCAGAGGTCGACATCGACTTTGTAATTGCTCCTTCCGGCCACCGACCGCCGCACGCGTTTCTCGAAGTCGACGATCAAAACGGCTCCGAGAACGGCCACGAGAACGGCGTCGAACCAGTCATCGAGACTCCGGTGATCGCACCTTCCGAGCTCAACGCTCGATTCAAGTTTTCATCCTTCGTCGTCGGCCACAACTCCCAGTTCGCCCATGCGGCGGCGAAAGCGGTGGCCGAAGCGCCCGGCGACAGCTACAACCCGCTCTTCCTGTACGGAGGCGTGGGTCTCGGCAAAACGCACCTGATGCACGCCATCGGACACGAGGTTCACGAGAGGTTTCCGCGCAAGCGAGTTGTCTATCTGACTTCGGAGCAGTTCACCAACGAAGTCATCAGCTCGATCGCCACCGCGCGGATGGGAGAGTTCCGCCACAAGTACCGCACGGTCGACGTGCTTCTGATCGACGACGTGCAGTTCCTGGCCGGCAAAGACCGCACCAAAGAGGAGTTCTTCCACACCTTCAATGCCCTACACGAGATCAACAAGCAGATCGTGATCTCGTCCGACCGGCCGCCCAAGGAGATACCCACGCTCGAGGACAGGCTTCGCTCGCGTTTCGAGTGGGGGTTGATCGCCGACATCCAGCCGCCCGATTTCGAGACCCGGCTGGCGATCCTCCACTCCAAGCTCGGCGAAAACAGCAGCCTGATCGCTGAAGAAGTGCTGAGCTTCATGGCCCACAAGGTCCAGCGCAACATCCGCGAGCTCGAAGGCGCATTGACGCGAATCCAGGCCTTTGCCGCGGTGCATCAGCGTCCCATCGATCAGGAGGAAGCCGCGCGCCTGCTCTCAGACATCATTCCAGCCGGCACGCGCAAGCCGATCAACGTCGATCGCATCCAGGCTCTCGTCGCCGACTACTACAACGTGACCCTGGATGACATGAAGGGCAAGCGGCGCGACAAGCACATCGTGTTTCCACGTCAGGTCGCGATGTATCTGGTGCGCGAAGAGACGCCCTCATCACTGCCCGCGATTGGCAAGGCTTTCGGTGGGCGCGATCACACGACGGCTCTGCACTCCATCGAGAAGATCGCCAACGAGCTGAAGGAAGACGAGAGGCTGCGCTACGAGGTGCAGTCGATTCGGGAAAAGCTGTACGTCCAGTGACGGCGACCTTCGTTTCCACATTGTTTTGGAAAAGGCTTGGGAACCAACTCGGATGGGCCGATGCCTCTCAAAGACTCCCCATCGCATCAACAGGAAATGGGCCTGAGCGGGATGTTTCCGCAGAACTTATGCACGGCGGATTTCGATCTGTAAATGATCTCGACATCCACAGTCCGCACAGCGCTTACTGTTATCGGTTACGAATGACTTCTATCAAGCGAATCTTTATCTACGGGGGACAACTCTCTTGAATACCAAAGTGCTCACCACCCAAATGAAGGTCACGTGTAGGCCGGCGGTCTTGGGTCAGGCCCTGCAGGTGGTTTCACGTGCGATCTCGAGCCGGACCACGCTGCCCATCCTCAACAACATCCTCATCGAAACCGCGTCTGACGGCCTCGCTCTGACAGCGACCAATCTGGAGATCGGCATCCGCAAAGTTGTCCCGGCTGAAGTCCTAACCGAGGGCTCGACCACGGCCCCGGCCCGATTGCTCACAGACTTCGTGGGCACGCTGCCGGACGCCGATCTCGAGATGACGCTCGATCCCTCGCCGCAGTCCCTCAACCTTCGCTGCGCGCGGTTTGACACTCACATCAAATGCATCGAGGCCGAGGAGTTTCCGCCCGGTCCTCGACCAGACGAAGGAGACCGGCTCGAGGTGGCGCTAGACGACCTGGTCAGCGCGGTGGAGCAAACGCAGATGGCAGCTTCCACCGACGAGGCGAGGCCGGTCCTCACCGGGGTGCTAGTCCAGGTGCAGAACGGCGGCTTGACCCTGGCCGCCACCGACGGTCACCGGTTGGCCGTGCGCAAGCTCGCGGCCTCAGGGGCCGGCGACTTCGAAGCCAGTTTGATCGTGCCGGCCAGGGCGCTGGCGGAATTGTCTCGGGTCCTGAAGGGCGAACCCGGCAAGGTCGAGGTCATCATCTCCAAGGCTCGCAACCAGGTTTTCTTCCGGGCGGGCAGCTCGGAATTGACCTCGAGGCTTATCGACGGAAAGTATCCAAACTACGCACAGGTTATCCCCAGCAAGAGCTCAACAACGGTCCGTGTGCCGACAAACGAGCTGACGCAGACGGTCCGCGCGGTCTCGCTTTTCGCGCGCGACAGCGCCAACGTGATCCGAGTCAAGGCGCAATCGGGCGGACTGACGCTTTCCGCGACCACCAACGAAGTGGGAGACAGCAAAGCCGATGTGGCCGCGACGACCGATGGATCTGACATCCAGATCGCATTCAACGCCCGCTATGTCCTGGACGCCCTTGGAGTGATGGGAGACGACGAGGTCGAGCTGCTCTTCGATGGACCTCTGAGCCCGGGGCTGATCCGACCGCCGGGCAAGGACCACTACCTGTACGTGATCATGCCCGTGCGAGTCGCGATGTCATAGAGAGATCG
>DATLKH010000139.1:0-2963 GCA_035538475.1 Candidatus Dormiibacterota bacterium
GATCGCCGGTGGTTCCGAAGCCACCATCACCCCGTTGACGATGGGCGCCTTCTGCCAGATCAAGGCCACGAGCGAACGCAATGACGAACCCGAAAAAGCTTGCCGCCCGTTTGACCTGGGCCGCGACGGGTTCGTGATGGGTGAGGGCTCGGTGATGTTCGTGCTCGAAGAAATGGAGCACGCAAAAAAGCGCGGCGTCCGGATCCTTGCCGAGATAGCGGGTTATGGCGCAAGCGCCGACATGTATCACTTCACCGCGCCGCAGCCCGAAGGCAAGGGTGCCGCCCGAGCGATGAAGCAGGCGCTCGAGTCGAGTGGCGTCGACCCCACCGACGTCGACTACGTCAACGCGCACGGAACGTCGACCAAGCTGGGCGACGTCGCTGAGACCAAGGCCATCAAGTCGGTGTTCGGCGACCACGCCTACAAATTGGCGGTCAGCTCGACCAAGTCGGTGCACGGCCACCTGCTGGGCGCAGCGGGCGCGATCGAAGCGGCTGCATGCGTGATGGCGCTCGAGCGCGGTTTGCTGCCCCCGACCATCAATCTCGACGATCCAGATCCGGAATGCGATCTGGACTACGTGCCCAACAAGGCGCGCAAAGCTGACATCGACGTCGCCATCTCCAACTCGTTTGGTTTTGGCGGCCACAACGCCACGCTGGTGATCAAGAAAGCTCCGGCGAACGGAAATTAGGAGGACGACGATTCATGGCCGGCCAGCTGAACTTCAGTGAGCTTCAAGAGCTCGCCGGGGAGATCCTCGGCATCGATCCTGCTCAGGTCCAGATGGACAAGAGCTTCCAGCGCGACCTCGCCGCCGACTCGCTCGACCTGGTCGAGCTGATCGCCGCGATCGAAGACAAATACGACGTCGAGCTGCCCGAAGAAGAGCTCGAGAAGATGAAAGTCATCGGCGACCTTTGGCAGTACCTGGAGCAGAAAACCGCCGAAAGACTGGAGGCGTAGGCATGGCGATTGTGACCAACTACCGCGCCCGCTCCGATGCGGTCGGCCTTCGTTCGTTCAAGGCCAACGGCCGCCCCAGTGCGATCGCCGGGGTCGGCGTCTACGCGCCGCCGAAAGTGCTCACGAACTTCGACCTCGAAAAGATGATGGACACGTCGGACAAGTGGATCACCGAACGCACGGGCATCCACCGCCGGCACATCGCCGAGCCGGGATCCACCACCTTCTCGCTCGCGACCAAGGCAGCACGCAAAGCCCTCGATGCCGCAGGCGTCAAGGCGGAGGACCTCGACATGATCCTCGTCGGCACGTCGTCACCCGACGGTCCGTTTCCCTCAATTGCGTGCCGGATTCAGAACGAGCTCGGTGCGCCCGGTTCAGTCGCTTGGGACACGCTCGCCGCGTGTACCAGCTTCGTGTACGCCCTTTCAATCGCGGACTCGTTCATCGCGACCGAGCGCGCGGACACCGTGCTGGTGGTCGGTGCGGAGGTGCTCTCAAGAATGCTCGACTTCACCGACCGTGGCACCGCCGTGATCTTCGGCGACGGCGCCGGAGCGGCCGTGCTTCGGCCGGCGCAAGAAGGCGCAGGGTTCTTGAGCTGGTGTCTTGGCTCTGATGGTCGCGGCTACGCTCAGGTGACGTGCGGCAACATCGACAAGGGAGCTTACGCAGCCAAAGATCCGACACCCTTCATCGACATGGTCGGACCGGACGTCTTCAAGTTCGCGGTCGACATCTTCATCCGCCAGGCGAACGAGGTCTGTCAGGCCGCGGGCGTGGCGCTCGACGAGATCGACCTGTGGGTCCCGCATCAGGCCAACTTCCGGATCATCGACGCCGCAGCCCGCCGGATCGGACTGCCGCTGGAGCGCGTCGCCGTCAACATCGACGAGTACGGCAACACGTCGAGCGCCTCGATTCCCCTCGCGCTCGAGGAGGCCGTTCGGAAGGGTCGAGTCAAGTCGGGAGACCATGTTCTGCTCGCGGGTTTCGGTTCAGGCTTGACCTGGGGCGCGACCCTGATGAAGTGGGTCTGACACGCATGACATGGCAGTAGTGAGAAGAATGAGAGGACACCTACGGTTTCCTCTCATCGGCGCGTCGGCGAAGCCGACCCGGCCTTGCGGCCGGGCAAGCGCGCCTGCTCTCTTTCCCTCAAAACGTAGGGATTGCAATGATTAATCTCGACGGACCGATCGCGCTGCTCTTTCCAGGCCAGGGAGTGCAGAGGCCGGGCATGGGCCGGAGCCTCTACAACCGCTACCCCGCGGCGCGCCGCGTTTTCGAGCGGGCCGAGCAGGTGCTCGAGATGCCGATTCGCAAGCTTTGCTTCGAAGGCCCGCTGGAAGAGTTGAACCGAACGGACGTCATCCAGCCATGCGTGATGACCGTGTGTTGGGCCGCCTACGAAGTCTGGCGCGAGAGCTACGGATTGGAGAACGTCAGCGTGACGGCTGGACACAGCCTGGGTGAGATCGCTTCCCTCGCGGCGGCCGGCTCGATTCCGTGGGAGACGGCGCTCCTGCTGGTCAAGGAGCGCGGCCGCGTCATGGCGGCAGCAGCCGGCGAGCACGTCGGCATGATCGCCATCGTCGGACTGAGCGAGACGTCGGTGCAGCACATCCTCGATGAGGCATCGAGGCTCGGGAAGCTGTGGGTGGCCAACCGCAACGCGGACGTGCAGTACGTGCTTTCGGGCGAGATGACCGCTGTTCAGGAGGCCGAACGGCTTGCGCTGGCCGCGGGCGCGCGGCGTGCGTTGATCCTCACCATCCCGCTTGCGGCGCACACCCCCTTGATGGAGGCCGCGGCGACAGCATTTCGAACCGCGGTCGACCGCCTGCAGCTGAAGGCGCCGTCGATCCCGATCCTCGCCAACGCATCCGGTGAGGCGCTGCGCACCGTCACTGCGCTGCAGGACGAGCTTCGCTTGCAGATGCTGCGTCAAGTGGACTGGGCGCGAACCATGGTTTCGATGCAGGCGATGAAGG
>DATLKH010000140.1:0-2512 GCA_035538475.1 Candidatus Dormiibacterota bacterium
TTGCACGACTCGGAGAAGAGGACCCGACGCTGCACGTCGAGCGCAACGAAGAGACACACCAGCTGGTCATCGCCGGCCTTGGAGACGTGCACCTCGATGTCACGCTCGAAAAGCTGAAGAGGAAATACGGAGTCGAGGCGACCACGTCAGTGCCTCGCGTGCCCTACCGCGAGACGGTGCATGGATCGGCGCGCGCCGAGGGCCGCCACGTGAAGCAATCGGGCGGTCATGGGCAGTACGGCATCTGCGTGATCGAGGTGGCACCGACCGCGCGAGGCGAAGGCTTCGTGTGGGAGGACAAGATCTTCGGTGGTTCGATTCCGCAGAACTTCAGGCCCTCCGTGCAGAAAGGCATCGTCGACACGATGTCCAAGGGCGTCGTCGCCGGCTATCCGATGGTCGATGTGAAGGTCACGTTGGTCGACGGCAAATACCACACGGTCGATTCGAACGATATGGCGTTCCAGATTGCCGGCTCGCTCGCCATTCGCAAGGGTGCGCTGGACGCCGGTCCCGTGCTCCTCGAGCCCATCGCCGAAGCGACCATTCACGTTCCGGAGAAGAACCTGGGCGACATCATGTCGGACATCAACGGCCGCCGTGGAAAGATCCTCGGTACCGAACCGAACGACGGTTACCAGGACGTGAAGGCGATGGTGCCGGAATCGGAGATGCTGCGTTTCGCGCTGGATCTGCGCTCGATCACTCAGGGTCGCGGCACGTTCAGCAAGAAGTTCGACCACTACGAAGAGATGCCCGCGCACCTCGCTAAGGGAATCATCGAAGAGTTCCAGAAGCAGCAACAAGCCAGCTAAGCTCCCGAGCGTGACCGCTCCGAGCTCATATGACGTGGTGGTCGTCGGCGGTGGCGCGACCGGTGCCGGCGTGGCTCGCGATCTGGCGCTGCGCGGCGTCTCCGTGCTGCTGCTCGAAAAGGGCGATTGGGGCGCCGGCACGAGCGGTTCATCGAGCTGGATGATCCACGGCGGCTTTCGCTATCTCGAGTTCGACTGGGACACGACGCGACTCTCGTGCATCGATGCCGGGCACATCGTCTCGATCGCGCGCAACATGGTTCATCGCGTCGTCTTTTTGGTCCCGGTGCTGCCGCACGACCGCAACAACATCGAAGTCGTCGAGACGGCGATGGAGGTCTACGACCGATTCCAGCCGCTGAAGAAAGCGCACCTCCATCGCCGGTTGACTCGCGACGAGGCGCTGCAGGCCGAACCAGGCTTGTCGCCTGACGTGGTGGCCGCGGTGACCATGGAGGAGTGGGGCATTGATCCCCACCGACTCGTGTACGCGAACGTTCAGGGTGCGGTCGCCGCGGGAGCTCGAGCGTTGAACCACGCGCGCGTCACCGACCTGCTTCGCGATGGCGGGAAGGTCATCGGCGTGCGCTACCGAGGCTCCGATGGCGCCACATCGGAAGCCCGTGCGAAGGTTGTGGTCAACGCGACGGGTCCATGGTCTTCGGAGGTCGGTGCGATGGCCGGCGTCGACATCAAGCTGCGTCCGGCGAAAGGCATCCATCTCGTCTATCCGCACCGGATCTCGAATTTTTCGATCAGCGCGGAATCGGTCGATGGGCGCGATCTGTTGATGGTGGCTCACGGCGGTTTTACGCTGCTCGGGACGACCGACGACGACTTCTATGGCGACCTCGACTCGGTCGAAGTCCTCGAAGACGAAGTCGACTATTTGCTGCAGGCTTTCGAGCGCGTCTTTCCATCAATCCGGCGGTATCGCGCGACCCGCACAACAGTCGGCATTCGACCCACGTTGTTCAAGTGGCGCTCCTACGAAGACACGCTGTCGCGCCGTTACGAAATCTTCGATCACGCATCAAGGGGTGCAGATGGACTGATCACGATCGCCGGTGGAAAGCTCTCCATGTACCGCCTGATGGCGGAGGAGACGGCTGACGCGGTGTGCCGGAGACTCGGCGTTCAGGCGTCGAGCAAGACCGCTGGCCGACCACTGCCCGGAAATGAATCGGAGCCGGCTCGCGCCGCGGAAATTGCATCGCGATGTGGGATACCGGCTCTCGCGGTCGTGAAGCTGCAGAGCCGGCATGGTTCAAATGCAGAAAGAGTTCTCGACGAGGGTGGCACGCGACGGATCGTCTGCCGCTGTGAACCCGTGACCGAGGCTGAGCTGATTTACGCCACTCGATATGAGCAGGTGCGGACGCTGGCGGATGCGTTCCGGCGCGTGGGAGTCACCGCCGGGCCGTGCGCAGGCACGTCTTGCATCGTGCGTACCGCCGAAATCATGGGCAGAGAGCTCGGCTGGAGCGCAGCGCAGAGATTCGAGGCCGCGCACGAGTTCATGCGCGACTCATGGCTTGGCCGGGCTCCCGTTCTGGGGCATGTCGGCTGGGCGCAGGAAGAGCTGGCGCAAGGCGCCTGGCGGGGAATCAATGGCGCGAACTGATGCTCTCGCCCGTCTGGCCTGGGCTTACGGAATGCACCTTGCTCGGCGCCGGTTGCGCCGGACCCCGTCTCAG
>DATLKH010000141.1:0-1719 GCA_035538475.1 Candidatus Dormiibacterota bacterium
TACGCGTTGTTTGGCAGCGGCTGGGTCTTTGCCACCGGTCACTCGCTGCGCCTGCAAGTGACCCAGAACGATGCGCTCTACTTGCGGCCCGACAACTACCAGTCGTCGTTCGTCTACAACAAAGTCGAGCTGACGCTGCCGACGACCGCTGCTGCTTCTACCGCTTGCTGACGTAGTAGCCGCCTTCGTCCAACTCCGCAAGCATCGCGTACGCGTGCTCGTGAATCTCGTGCCGCAACCGTTCGAACTTTCGCTGCGTCCTGTGATCTTGGAACAGGACGTCATTGATGCTGCCTGCTCCGCCATACGCGGCCAGCAGATGTTGAATCGCACGAGTCCTGCCGCCCACGATGCCAGCACGGTCCTTCTCGAACCAATCGAGGAAGAAGGTCTCCTGCTCCGCTCGCAGCAACCGAATCATTTCGTCGAGCAGGCTGATCAACGCTTCGTAGTGAGCGTCGAACGCCTCGTCAGGCACACGCCAAGTCTGATCCACCGCTATGGTCGATGCGGTGGCATCCTGGGGTGAATTTGAAGCTGCAGAGCCGAGGTTCGCGGCTCGGGTCAAGAAGATGATGGCGCGGCGCAAGCATTTGACGATGGCCACGCTGCGGCGCGACGGCTCACCACGAATCAGCGGAACCGAGGTGGAGTTTGCCGAGGGCGAGGTCCAGATCGGCTCGATGCCGAATGCACTCAAGGCAAACGATCTGCGTCGCGATCCGCGCATTGCGATCCATGGTCCGACCCAGGATCCGTCAAAGAGCGGACGGTGGCGCGGCGAAGCCAAGATCGCCGGATGCGCGTTCGAATTCGAACGTGATCGATTCCGGATCGACATGGATGAGGTCGTGATCACTAGCCTCGGTGGCCGCGGCCTTCTGATCGAATCCTGGAAGCCCGATCGAGGCTATCGCAAGACGGACCGCGAATAGCTAGACGAACAGTGGCTCGGCGTTCGCCCTCGAGTAGAGGTCGGCCATCTTCGTGTCATCGGGTTGGTCGTGAAATCGTTTTGCCGCGTCGAGGACAGCCGGCAGCAAATCCGTATCGCCCACGCTGTTCAAGAAAATGCCGCGTCGGCCCAGGGCCCACCACACGGCCAGGTCTATGTCGTCAGTTGTCTCCAGCGGTTGGTACCAAGTGGTGCGGGTGTGGTCGCGCTCCATCCACGGTCGTCGAGCGATCGACTTGATTGTCTGCACCGCGATGTTTCGTTCTCGGCAGGTGGCATAGAGGGCCTCGAAGTTCTCGCTGTAATACGGGTTTTGCATGGTTGTGTAGTTGTAGGGAAGCAGCACTGAATCGAAGTCAAACCGTTCGAGACTGCGCCGAAGCGTCGCCGCAATTTGTGCGCCGTGGCCAGTGATTCCGATGAATCTGAGCAGCCCTTCGTCGCGTGCCATCAGCGCCGCATCCAGCGCTCCGCCCGGGCTGAGCGCACGGTCCCACTCGATGGGATCGGCGATGGAGTGAATCTGCCAAAGATCCACATGGTCGACGCCCAACCTATCAAGCGAGCGACGAATCTCTTCGCGCGCACCTGCCTCATCTCGCTTATCGCCTTTCGTGGCGAGGAAGAAGCGACCGGGCTCGCGCTTCAGCCAGGCCGCGATGCGAAGCTCGGACTCGCCATAGCTCGAAGCGGTGTCGATGTGATTGACGCCGTATTTCAGGAGCACCTCGAGCGTCTCGCCGGCCACCTTCTCGGATGCCCTG
>DATLKH010000142.1:0-1581 GCA_035538475.1 Candidatus Dormiibacterota bacterium
GCCTCCTAAGGACTTGCGAGGAGCAGCCCTTCGGGCTGATCCGCGCGTCGGCCGCGGCGACTTCAAATCAGGTTGCTTAGCGACGTTGGGCGTCGGGTCTAGATGGTTGAATAGCGCCCTGAAATCCGCGTGAAAGCAACCAAGCAGAGTTCGGCGAAGTCCCCGCAGGCGGTCGGTTCAAGCGTCACAAGTATCGACGCGTCGGTCCTGGTCGTCGAGGACGAGCCGATGATGGGCAAGGTCGTCGTTCGCGAGCTTCGCGCCGCGGGTTGCGATGTCACGTACGCGGCCAACGGCGAGGAGGCCCTGATCAGGTTGCGCGAGGCGCTACCCGACCTGGTGATCAGCGACGTGAACATGCCGGGAATGGATGGCTTTGAGCTCCTCAAGCGGATCCGCTCCCAGGCCGCTACGAGGGCGCTCCCGGTCATCCTTATGACGGCGCGAGGCGACACGGAGGACGTGGTCGCAGGCCTCGGCCTCGGCGCGGATGACTATCTGGTCAAGCCCTTCGCCATGCGCGAGCTCCTGGCCCGCGCCCGCGCGAAGGTCCAGCGGCCGCCCGTGCCGGTCGCGAGCCTGACGCGAGACCGGCCGACGGGCGTGCTGTCCGAGGGCCGATTCAACGAAGAGCTTGACCGTGAGGTCGCCCGTGCCCACAAGACAAAACGGGACGGAGCAGTCGCGTACATCGTGCTGCATGAGCTGGCAAGATTGCGCACCCGCTTCTCTGCCCGAGTTCAGGATCAGATCGAACTGCAGGTCGTCGACCTGGTTCGAATCGGAGCCGGCGCGCTCGACCTCGTCGCGCATGACGAGCGCGACCGATTCTTGCTGCTGCTCCCTGAAACGTCGGAGGCAGATGCCCGACGACGGCTCATGGGCATCATCCAGCGAATCGCCGACCACGAGTTCAATGCCGGCAGCGAGGTCTTCAAAATCACGCCGGTGGTTGGCTTCGCGGAGTTCGGGGCCGGCTCCGACGCCAAGAAGCTCGCCCAGAACTGCTCGATCGCCACACAGCACGCAGAAGCCCAGCTCGACCTCGTGCCCGTGGCTTACCGACCGGCGATGCTTCCGCTGCATCGACCGAGCGTTTCGATGGGCTCGCGCGCCATGCAGGTGCTGGCCTGGATTCCGCTGCAGATCGTCATCACGCAGGCGCTGGCTCTGGGTTTGCCGCTGGCGCTCTATCTCGTCCTCGACTCCGCTCGCATAGAAATCGTGCCGATCGTCTACATCGTGGTCGTGATCGCTTTGCTCGTTACGGCAGCGCTCATCTGGGTCGAAGGCTTTCTTGCTCTGGGGCGGAAGCATCCACCACACTTGCCCGAGGACGGCTACGTGCCTGCGACGGCCATCATCGCCGCTTACCTTCCCAATGAAGCGGCCACCATCGTCGACACCATCAGGTCATTCCAGCGCATCGACTATCCAGCGGGACTTCAAATCGTGCTGGCGTACAACACGCCGCGACAGCTTCCGATCGAAAACACCTTGCGGGAGATCTCGAGCTCCGATCCACGTTTCAGGGCGATCAAGGTGGAGGGGAGCGAATCGAAGGCTCAAAACATCAACGCT
>DATLKH010000143.1:0-5902 GCA_035538475.1 Candidatus Dormiibacterota bacterium
GCATGAGCCGCAACATTCTCCGCCTCGGCATCAGCTCGACCTGGAACGGCGTCGCATATGTTTTGACGGTCGTGGCGCTGATCCCGCTCGGGCTGGTGCTCTATTTCACCGCGAGCAAGGGCATCGGTCCCGCGTCGAACCTCGACTTCTTCATCAACACGTTCAGGCCGTTCGGAATCGCGGGCGGCGGCGTCAGGCACGCCATCGTGGGCACGCTCTTGCTCGTCGGCATCGCCTCGCTGATGGCGATCCCGGTGGGCATCATGGGGGGCATCTACCTGGCCGAGTACCGCACCTCGCGTTGGGTGGGTTGGGTGCGGCTGTCCAGCGATGTGCTGGTCGGAAGTCCCTCGATCGCAATCGGCCTTTTCGCCTACGCACTGGTCGTGGTGCCCACGCACCACTACTCCGGATTCGCGGGCTCGGTCGCGCTCGCCGTCCTGATGCTGCCGATCGTGATCCGGACCACCGAGGGTGCCGTATCTCTCATTCCCAATGGATTGCGTGAAGCCGGGCTCGCTCTGGGGCTCGCGAGGTGGCGCGTCGCATTGCAGCTGATCCTGCCCGCCGCCGCGCCCGGTGTCATTACCGGCGCACTGCTGGCGGTCGCGCGTGCCGGTGGAGAGACGGCGCCGCTCATCTTCACTTCTTTTGGCAATTCCTTCTTCTCGCTCAATCCAAATGGTGCGATCGAAGCCCTGCCCCTGACCGTTTATCACTATGCGCTCACTCCGTACAAATCGCTGCAGGATCAAGCGTGGGGGGCCGCGCTCGTGCTCGTCGTGCTGGTGCTCGGCATCAACCTGATCAGCCGCTGGGTGCTGCGGAGACAGATCGCGCTCGCAGGATCGCTCTAGAGACCATGGCGCGCGTGTTGTTCGTCTGCCTGCACAACGCAGGTCGATCTCAGATGAGCGAAGCGTATTTTCAACGGTTGGCTGGCGGCCGGCATGAGTCCCGATCAGCCGGCACCGAGCCGGGCGACCACGTGCACGGCACCGTCGTCGAAGTGATGAAGGAAGAAGGGATCGACCTGAGTGGCGAGCAACCTCGTCGGCTCGACGATGAACTCTCGCGGTGGGCCGACATCGTGATCACGATGGGATGCGGCGACTCGTGCCCCGTGATTCCTGGCAAGCGCTACATCGATTGGGACTTGCGCGACCCAAAAGATCTGGCCCTCGATGAGGTCCGCGCGATCAGAGACGACATCGAACTGCGAGTGGGCCACCTCGTTAACGATCTCGACCGCGCCGCCATTAATCGTTAAACTCGTCCGGAACGTTACCCGCACAGGTCTGACCCTGAACGTCGCAGCTAACGAAGGAGCAATCGTGGCAACAAAGATCCTCGAAGTGACGGATGTGAGCGTGATCAGGGCAGCAGGCGGCATTGTGTATCGCAAGTCGCGAAACGGCGAGACAGAGCTCGCAATCATTCATCGACCTGCTTACGACGACTGGACTTTTCCGAAGGGCAAGGTCGAGCCTGACGAGACACCTGAAGATTGCGCGCTGCGTGAGGTCCGCGAAGAGACAGGCTTGCGCTGCGAGCTGGGCCGGCCCATCGGGTGCACCGCTTATGTCGATCGTCGTGGTCGTGACAAGGTCGCTTGCTACTGGCTGATGGAAGTCAGGGGCGGCCGCTTCCGGCCTGGGATCGAGGTCGACAAGATGCTCTGGCTCCCCGTCCCGGACGCGGTCAAGCGCTTGAGCTACGGGCGGGACAAAACGTTGCTCCTCCAGCAAAACCTCCAGTAGCACGGTCCCCCGGCGATCGATCGGCCGGAGAGCTCTGTAATCTGAATTTGTGCAGACGCTGACGCACGCGGATCCACTGGTGATCGCGGGAGTCGAGTTGCGCTCACGCCTGTTCGTGGGGACGGGAAAGTACGCGACCGACGAAGCGATGCTCGCCGCACTCGACGCGTCGGGCTGCGAGCTCGTGACCGTCACCCTGCGGCGGGTAGACCTCGACGCACCGAAGAAGAAAAGCCTCTTCGATGTCATCGATTGGTCGCGCTACCGGGCCCTGCCGAACACGGCGGGGTGCAAGACCGCCGAAGAGGCGATCCGCATCGCTCGCCTCGCCCGCTCGATGGGGCTGTCGGACTGGGTCAAGCTCGAGATCATTCCTGACCCGCGCTACCTTCTCCCCGATCCTGAAGAGACGTTGAAGGCGGCTCGGGTCCTCGTCGAGGAAGGCTTCAAGGTGCTGCCGTACATCAACGCGGATCCTGTCCTAGCGAGGAAGCTGGAGGAGATCGGCACGGTCACCGTGATGCCGCTGGGATCCGCGATCGGGTCAGGCCAGGGACTGCAGACGCTCGAGCAGATTCGAATCATCGTCGAGCAATCAAAAGTGCCCGTGGTCGTCGATGCGGGAATCGGTGCGCCGTCGGATGCCGCTCTGGCGATGGAGATCGGAGCGGATGCGGTTCTGGTGAACACGGCCATCGCCCACGCCAAGGATCCGGCGCTCATGGCGGAGGCGATCGGTCAGGGCGTGCAGGCTGGGCGGAAGGCGTTTGTCGCGGGTCGCATCCAGATGCAGCGGGAGGCCAGGCCCAGCTCCCCCACCGAGGGGATCTCGCGACCCAACTAGTCACACCCGCGGCGATGGCGATCGTTTCGAGCGCAAAAGCGGGGCTGGCTGCCGCGCCGCGAGCCACCATCCTCCAGCTCCGCGGAGCCGGCCTGAGCGCCCGTGAGATTGAACAAGAGGCGATGCGGCTGGTCGCGTCGTCACCGATCCCGGTCGTGATCAGCTCTCGCTGCGATCTGGTCCTGGCGACTCAAGCTGCGGGTGTGAATCTCCCCGAACGCGACATCGCCGCTCGCGAGGCGCGCGCGCTGCTCGGACAGCGCCTGGTCGGGCGTTCCGTGCATTCTCTCGAGGCGGCTCGCCAGGCAGAGGAGGAGGGTGCTGACTACCTGGTCTTCGGCCCGGTGTGGAAGAGTCCGACGCATCCCGATGCACCGGCCGTCGGAGTCCACGCGCTGTCAGAGGTCGCCGGGACTTTGAAGATCCCGGTGCTCGCGATTGGTGGCGTGACCGAGGAATGCATCGCCGACTGCCATGCAGCGGGCGCGGCCGGTTACGCCGCGATCACTCTGTTTCGATGATCTCCCTGCAGATCAACGGCAAGCGTGTAGAGCTGGAGGCACCGACGCCGCTGGTCGATTACATCCGTGCCCTCGGCATCGATCCGCGGGCGGTCGCGGTGGAGCACAACGGTGAGATTATCGAGCGGTCCGCCTTCGCCGGCGTGACGCTGCAGGCCGACGACCGCGTCGAGATCGTGCGGATGGTGGGCGGCGGCTAGCTCTTGATCGAGAGGCGCTCTTTGATCGCCGCCTCCGCCTCTTCTCTCTCGTCCCAGGGTTCCGGTCCGCGCGATGTCTGCATCGAGCGTTCGTGACCCTTGCCCGCCAGCAGCACCGTATCGCCAGGTCCCGCGATCTCGATCGCGCGCCGGATTGCGGCTCGCCGGTCGATCACGATCTCGTAGTCGCGCCCGGGCGCCTTGCCGGCAGCGCCTGACTGCACGTCACGGGCAATCTCAACCGGATCCTCACTGAGCGGGTCGTCGGTGGTGATGATGAAGAAGTCGGAGAACTCGGCCGCTGCCCGGCCCATGCCTGGACGGTCGTGGTCGGAACGCGCCGTCGATCCGAAGACGGCGATGAGCCTTCCCTTGGTGAAGGGCCGCAATTCCGCCAGCGCGCTGGCCAGCGACCCCGCCGCGTGGGCGAAGTCTATGTAGACCCGAAAGTCCTGGCCGAGATCCACCGGTTCGAGCCGGCCGCGCACACCCTCGAAGGCCGCCAGGCCTCGCCCGACGTCTTCCACCGGCACACCCAGTGCGAGGCACACCGCCGATGCGCACAGTGCGTTGTAGATGTTGAATTTGGCGGGTACGTTGAGCGCGACCTCGGTCTCCCCGAGCGGCGTCTTCATCCGGAACCGGGAGCCTTGACCGGAGATGGCGAGCTCGAGTGGGTGTAGGTCGGCCGCGGTCGTCATGCCGTAGGTCCACCGCCTCGCGATCGGGCGCCGCGCGAGCCGTTCGTAGCTCACGTCGTCCCGATTCAAGACCGCGGTCTTCTCGATGCCTTTGTCTGAAGAGTGCGCCGCGATATCGATCAGGCGCGACTTGGCTTCGAGGTAGTCCTCCCACGTCGCGTGATAGTCGAGGTGGTCGCGACCCACGTTGGTGAAAGCGGCCACGTCGAAATCGCAAGCCCTCACGCGCTCCTGCACCAATGCATGTGACGTGGTCTCGATCACCGCGCATTGGGCGCCGGCTTCCACCATTCGCGCGAGCCAGCCCTGGACCTCCGGAGCTTCGGTGGTGGTCTGTCCGCTCAAGTTGTCGGTGGCGCGGCCGCTGACCTTGAATGCGACGGTGCTCATCGCGCCGGCCACCACTCCGCTCGCCTGCAGCACGTGTTCGGCCATGTGCGTGACTGTTGTCTTTCCGTCGGTCCCGGTAACACCTGCGAGCTTCAGCCGGCGTGACGGCCGGCCATAGAATTCCGCCGCGAGGTCGGCCAGCCCCATCCTCGTCGAGGGCAGGCGCAGCACGTTCGCGCCCGCAGGCAGCTTCACGTTGCGTTCGAGAGCGACCGCGACCGCACCTTTGGCGAAGGCGTCATCGACGTACACGTGGCCGTCGACGTGCAAACCCTGGACCGCCACGAAGAGATCGCCGGGCTGCACGCGCCGCGAGTCGTAGGCGATACCAGTGACGTCGACGTCCGGGTTGCCCTCGAGAACCGCCCCTCCTCCGCGCGCCAGGTCACCGAGCTTCACGAGAGCCAGAATAAATCGGCCGTGGTCGCCGACATCGGAAGCCGCCGTTTTGAATGGGGGACGCGCACCTACGTGATGGGAATCGTGAACGTCACGCCCGACTCCTTCAGCGGCGACGGCCTCGGTATGAATCCGGACGGCGCCGTCGAGCAGGGTCTTCGGATGGTGCGCGAGGGAGCCGACCTGATCGATGTCGGCGGCGAGTCGACGCGTCCGGGCCACACCCCCGTCAGCTCCGACGAGGAGATTCGTCGCACCGAAGAGGTGGTCAGGCGACTGGCCGGCCAAGCCGGTGTGCCGATTTCCATCGACACTTCCAAGCTTCGAGTCGCCGAAACCGCGGTCAGAGCAGGGGCGACTGTTCTGAACGACGTCTGGGGCCTTTCGCGCTCACCCGAGATTGCCGACCTCGCGGCGGCCAACGGATGCGCTGTCGTCGTCATGCACAACCAGGAAGGGACTACGTATGACGGAGATCTGATGGAAGAGATCAAGCGGTTCTTGCGCAAGGGAGTTCGCCGCGCGATCGATGCCGGGGTACCAAAAGAAAGATTGATCGTCGATCCGGGCATCGGCTTTGGCAAAACGGCGGAGCACAACTGGGAAATCCTCCGCCGGCTCCACGAGCTGAAGGCCATCGGCCAGCCGATTTTGATCGGCACCTCGCGCAAGTCTTTCATCGGGAAGCTGCTCGATCTTCCAGTCACTGATCGAGTGGAAGGCACCATCGCGACAGTCGTCGCGGCCGCCCTGCGAGGAGCTGACATCGTGCGCGTGCATGACGTGCTGCAAATGACGCGGGCCGTGAGGGTCGCCGATCAGCTGCGTTGACGAGGGTCTATCTCGGCCTAGGATCAAACCTTGGATCGCGCGCTCGCAATCTGAGTGCCGCGCGCAGGCGCCTGCGTCAAAAGCGTGTACGAATTTTGCGTCAAAGCCGCGTCATCGAGACCGAGCCGTGGGGTGTCGTGGATCAGCCGAAGTTCCTGAATCAAGTGCTCGAGGCGGAATGGGCCGGAACTCCACGTGCGCTGTTGCAGGTTGTCAAAGCAATCGAGCGTGAGGGCGGCCGCAAGCCCACGCGGAG
>DATLKH010000144.1:0-8892 GCA_035538475.1 Candidatus Dormiibacterota bacterium
GAAACCCCGGATCGTCGCGACGATCCGTAATTTCATTGAAATGGGGGTGCGGATAGCCGCGCCCCCATTTCGCTTACGCGGAGACTTTCTCCGGCTGAAGTGGTGCGCCGGTCTCGACCAGCGTCTTGAGACCGCTGAGCACAAGCGGCCAACCGCCGGCCACGTTCTCGTACACCTTGCTGCCCATCGGGAAGTCGTCGTGAATCGCGGTCACCTTCGTGACGCCATCAGTCTCTTCGAGCTCCCACGTGACTCGGCTCGGCCCTTCAGCGGTCAGTGTGTCGTCGTACTTGACGATCCAGCTGTGGACCAGCCGGCGCGGTGGGTCGAACTCGATCACCTCGCCGTCCACCAGAGCCCTGCCTGAACCGTGCTCTGTCCACAGCAGCCGGTCGCCGGCCTTCCAGGTCGAGGTCGGTTCGCTGCCGAAAAAATAGCGGTGAGTGAACTCTGGGCGAGTGATCGCGTCGAACACTTTCTCTTTCGGGGCCCGGATATAGACGGTGTAAATCTGCGCCGGGCGATTGTCCGTTTTGATCATTTCTTCCTCCATGTCGAGCTTCAACTCCGCAAGCGCGGCCGCCCGCGCCCTGCGGTACTTGCCTATCCAGCGGTCGTGGATGAGACGAATGGGCACGGCATTGAGGTAGTGCACCTTCTGGCGCCCAATCCGCCGCGTCGTGACCAACCCGGCATCTTCGAGGAGGCCGAGATGCTTCATCACCCCGAACCGAGTCATCGCCGGCAGGCTGTCGCACAGCTCGGTGAGCGTCTGGCCATCACGCTCGAAGAGCCGGTCGAGCAGCTTACGGCGGCTGACGTCGGACAAGGCCTTGAAGACCGCTTCCACCGGACCAGCATAGGTGACTATTTAGTCACATGTCAAGGTCTTTGAAGACTCCGGCCGACGTCAGCAACAACCTCAGATCTGTTTTTTTCGAGCGCGAAGCCTTACTCGGTCTGCAGCACCTCGGTGATGCGCGATCTTGCCGCCCACTGGGCTGGGATCATCGCCCCAACGAGAGCGATCACGATCCCTGCCAGTGCGAGCAACGTGAGGAGCGATGGGTCGAACACGTGGAAGAACGCATCCGGGATGCCGGTCGAGGTGGCGATCTGACCCATCACGGTGACGATATTTCGGTGGAGCACGATCCCGGCTGGAATCCCGGCGAGAGCTCCCAAGAGGCCGAGCACAGCCACCGAAGCCAGGACCATGGAGACGACCTGACGCGGAGCCATGCCGACGGCTTTGAGGATCGCGAAGTCGCGGGCCCTCTCTCGGGTATTGAGCACCACCGTGTTGAACACCCCTGAAATCGCGATCAGACCCAGGACGACGGCCAGTCCGGCCAGCACGCTGTTGATGAGAGCGAAGGCTGTGTCGACTCCGTTCTCGCGGTTGATGCGCGCGCCTAGACCAGACCCGGCCGATTCGATGCTCGAGGCGTAAGCGACCGGGTCGGTGCCGGCGCGGAGCTGCACTTCATAGTTCCACGCCACCAGCTTTGCCGGTACGGAGTCGAATCCTGTGCGCAGCAGGATGTCGTCGCCCTGCTGATCGAAGATCTCGCCGACCAGCTTCAGCGGCACCGTCGTGCCGTAGAAGTCGGCCGTGATGCTATCCCCGACATGCTTGCCGAGGCGAATGAAGAACGCCGTCGGTGCGACCGCCTCGCCCGGCGCGTTGAACCATCGACCATTGATCAGCACGTAGCCGATCCACGAGGCGTCGCCACGATACGCGGTGACGGGCACCGTCTCGCCGGCACCGGCGATTGACGCATCGGCGTGGCCGACGGCCACGAAGCGAGCGGTCCCCGGATTGGTCGCGATCAGAGAGGTGACCTGCTGGTCGCTCAGACCACCGGCCTGGTTCTTGCCCACCGACTCGCGGAAGACCTCGACCTGAACCTGCTGATCGTGTGTGAGCGCGGAGGCGACCAGCACCAGGGACAAGTGGAGGCCGGCGGCAAAGGTCACAGTCGCCACGCCAATCACGATCGCAACGACGGTCATGGCGGATCGCATGGGCTTGGCCAGGGAATCGCCGAACCCGAGGGACAGCGCTCGCGGCAGCGGAAGGCTCGCTGCGAGCCGAGCCTGCCATGACCCGCCGTGTGTCGCAGGCGAGCTGCCGGCCGCGATCGCCTCAGCAGGGCGCTGCCGCCCCGCACGCAAAGATGCGAAGACCGCCGCAGCAGCGACGACCGCAAGGATTGTTCCAACACCAAGCGCGTCCACGCCCGGCGCCACGCCGAAAGTTCGCGGGAGCCCGAAGGCGTGTGCCGTGTTCTCGAGAAACGGCTGGCTGAGTACGATGCCCGCCGGCAGGCCGGCGATGCAGCCGGCGACCGCCGGGATCAGCATCTGTCCCGCGAACGCTGCCACGACCTGCCCGGGCGTGAAGCCAATCGACTTCATGATTCCGATCTCACGGATTCCGGCGATCACGGCGCCACTTACCAGGTTCGCGATGATCAGCGCCGATGCGAGCAGCGCGAACCCGCTGAAGGCGAGCAGGAAGGGGATCATCACCGCCGTGGTGCGGTCGGCGTTGAGCTTGGTGTCGAGGTAGTTCGACGTGTCCGTGACTGCGGTTGCCGGCACGGCGGCGGTGATGGCGTTGACGGCTGAGGCGATATCGGCGGGCGTCGACGCGTGCTTGAGCCGGTACGCAACCAGGTATTGCGCCGGCGGCTGATCGGGCAGCGAGTTGGCCGGCAGCTGGGCCGGCTCGACCCACGCCGCCGCATCGTTGCCGAGCGAAACGCCGATGCCGACGATTCGCAGCGAGGGCAATGTCGAGTCGCTTGCCGCCTGCAGCGTGTCGCCGGCCTGAAGCCCCGTTTCGTCGGCAAGCTGCCTCGAAAGTACGACCTCGCCCGTCGACTGCATCCACCGTCCAGAGTCGAGCGTGATGCGATCAACAGGGCCGCCTGCCTGATCGCGTCCTGCGACGGGGATCACTCGCTCGCGGCCGCCGGCGATCAGGATCGAGGCCGGCATCATGCGCCAAGGCCCGTTGGCCGTTGCAACAACCGACAGGGACTCCGTGGCGCGGACTTGCGATTCAGTGACCTGAGTCGAGTCGAACGTGACCAAGAGATGCGCGCCTTGCGTCTGCTCGAAAGCGCGGTCGAAGGGCGCGTCAGTCTCGACGAGCAGCGTCAGCGCCAGGGTTGCGGTCAGCGAGGAGAGGAAGACGACAACCGCGACGATTGCGGTTTGCAGCTTGCGGCGACGAACGTCGAACAGTGTCTTGCGCAGAACAGTGCTCATCGGGCGCTCACCATTTCGAACGCTGGCCGGCTGCGGTCGGCCGTGATGCGGCCGTCGATGAGCTGGACGATGCGAGACGCATACGTGCGAGCGAGGCGCTCATCGTGCGTAACGAAGACGAGGGTCTGGCCGGCCCGGTTGAGCTCGGCGAAGATCTCCATCACCTGATTGCCGTTTTGCGAGTCGAGCGCTCCCGTAGGTTCGTCGGCGAGGAGCAGTGCCGGGTCGTTGATCAACGCTCGCGCGATGGCGACGCGCTGGCGCTGGCCGCCGCTGATCCGCATCGGGTACTGATCACGCAGCTGAGCGATTCCGAGTCGCTCGAAGAGATCGAGTGCTCGCCGGCGGGCGTAGGCACGCTTGACTCCCGCGAGCTGCGCCGGGACCATCGTGTTCTCGAGCGCAGAGAGATTGTTGAGCAGGTTGAAGAACTGAAAGACAATTCCGACTCTGGTGCGACGAAAACGCGCGAGCGAAGCTTCGGACATCCGCCCGATGTCGCTGCCCTGGACCGTAACCGAGCCGGCTGATGGACGGTCGAGGCCCCCAATCAGGTTGAGCAGCGTCGACTTGCCGCTGCCCGAGGGACCCATGATGAACGCCGCCTCACCTTCTCTGATGGCGACCGAAACCGAATCCAGTGCGACCGATTCCTGATGTCCGTTGTAGACCTTGCGCACTTCGCGCAGCTCGACGAGTGGCGTCATCCGTTCCTCTCCTTTTTTTGGGCTCGAGGCGCCCGCTTGGGTGATGCGTTCAAGGGTGGCCGTGCACGACGTCGCTGTCGTCAGACCGGCGAGTGAATTCGCCTCATCCTTTCGACTGATGCAAAAGCCGTGCGCTGAAAGTAGAGTCGGGTCGGCGTGACCGGGCTGGGGCGTTTCGTCCGCTGGCTCGACATCGGCTGGGTCGATGTCGTTCTTGCGCTGGGCCTGAGCGCACTCGCTGTGTTGATGGGACCGGGCTCGGAGAACAGCGAGGCCTCGCCGGCGGTGCTGCTCTGCACGGCGCCTCTGCTCGTGCGCAAGAAGTGGCCGATCCCCGTCCTACTGATCGCGCTCCTCGGCTTCAGCATTGCGGGCAACGCCAGCAATCTCGCCGCTTTGGCAGGAGGCCTGACCGCCGCAGTTTCGGTGGGGTTGGACTGGAAGCACCCCATCGTTGGCGCGGTTGCAGCGCTCGTGGTCGCCACCGCAATCGCGTTCGAGTTCGGGCACGGCACTCAGACGCAGCTGCCGATTCCGCCCTTTCTGGCTCCATTCCTCATGATCGGCGCGGCGTTTCTCGCCGGTCGCGCGATCTCGCAGCGGCAGCGACAGCTGATGCTCGAACGGGATCGCGCCGACCAGATCCAGCGCGATCACGAACGCGAAGTTCTGGCCGCCGCTGAGGCCGAGCGCCGGCACATCGCCCGCGAGCTCCACGATGTGATCGCGCACAGCGTCGGAGTGATGGTCGTGCAAGCCGGGGCCGCCCGTCACGTGATGGACGACAAGCCGGAAGCCGCGCGCGAGTCGCTCGCCGCGGTGGAGCAGAGCGGGCACGAGGCGATGGCCGAGCTGCGCCGATTGCTCGGAGTTTTGAACGAAGATGGCGAAGCGGCACCCCTATCGCCTGAGCCGCGGCTAGATCGTCTTGACGCCTTGATCACACGGATAAAGGACGCGGGGCTGCCGCTCGAGCTGAGCGTCGAAGGTAATCCTCGCCCGCTGTCGCCCGGGCTCGAGGTTGCTGCGTATCGAATCCTGCAAGAGGCGCTGACCAATGCTCTGAAATACGCCGGCGGCGCGCCGACTCGAGCTGTCCTTCGCTATTCGGAAAGCGCAATCGACGTCGAGGTCGCCGACGAAGGGAAGGTGAGCGCTCCATCGGCAGGCCGCGGCCGCGGACTGGCAGGCATGCGTGAGCGGGTCGCGCTGTTCGGCGGCACGATCGATGCAGGTCCGCGCCCGTCTGGCGGGTACTCGGTGCGCGCGCATCTGCCCACCGGCGAAATCGCATGAGCACCCGAATCCTGATCGTCGATGACCAGGCGCTTGTGCGCGCAGGGTTTCGCCTGGTGCTCGAATCTCAGCCTGACTTCGAGGTTGCCGGCGAGGCGGCTGACGGCGAAGAGGCGGTAAGTGCGGTTCGGCGTCTGAAACCCGACGTCGTGCTCATGGACGTGCGCATGCCAAAGCTGGACGGCCTCGAGGCTACACGTCGCATTCTCGGCGGGGACGCGGATGCGTGCCGGGTCGTGATGTTGACGACGTTCGACCTCGACGAGTACGTGTACTCGGCATTGCGAGCGGGCGCTTGCGGTTTCCTGTTGAAAGACGTGCGCCCGGAGCAGCTGATCGCCGCCGTGCGTACCGTGGCGGCCGGGGACGCGCTCCTCGCCCCGTCGATCACTCGCCGGTTGATCGAGCGCTATGCGGTGCGCCGGTCGACGTCAAAAAGTGAGATCGACTCGCTAACCGATCGCGAGGCCGATGTACTGCGCTTGATGGCGCGCGGGCTGGCGAATCAAGAGATCGCAGAGCGGCTGTTCGTCAGCGAGGCGACGGTGAAGACCCACGTTGCGCACATCCTTGACAAGCTGCGGGTCGAAAATCGGGTGCAGGCGGTGGTGCTGGCCTATGAATCCGGGTTGGTGACCATTGGAGCGGGTTAGCGAGATTTAGCCTGATCGAAGACTCCCACGATCAGCAACCACGCGGCCGTGATCATGTAGCAGGTGTTGGACACCATCGCCACCGCAGCGATGTAGAGACCGGGCAGATAACCGCTCAGAAACATCGCGGCACCGACCATCTCAGCGAGGTGCACGAGACTTCCGCCGACGATGCGAGTGATCCTCAGACCGTGACTGAGCTGGATGGCCTTGACATAGCCGCGAACAAAAACGGTCGCCGAAACAGCGGTGACCACAAATAACTCAGCGCCGACTGCCTGATGGTTTTGAGCTCCCATCAGGACAAACGCACAGCGCATGAAGACCAAGGCCAGCCCCGTCAGAGTGTTGATCGCGCGGTTGCGGTGCAGCGCGTCGCCGGCGATGGCTGTGAGGTTGAGAGACATTGATACGAAGACCAGGCCCGTCAGCGCGACGGCGCCGGTCCCGACCAACATGAAAAAGTTGGACCATTCGTCGGGTCGATAGATGTCAGCCGTGATCACGTCGAAGTTGTGTGCAGACTCGCCAGCCTACCGCCTCGAGCGTTCCTCGGCCCGCCGCCCAGCATGCGCAACACTTTGCGATGCCGAACGCGCGACGTACAGGTCCGCCACGGCGGAGTAATAGCGTTCGGTTAGGCCGAGATATTCCATGCGGAGCCGCTCCGCGACCCGCTTCGATGCCACGTTCGCGGGCAATATGACGGCTACGACTTCCTGGATGCCTGCCAGGAAGGCGCGCTGCAATACGCCGCTTGTCGCTTCGGTCGCGTAACCGTGACCCCAGTACTGAGGATGCAGGTGCCAACCCACCTCGTGATCATCTGAAAGTGGCAACGGCTTCTGGTCGGACGAGAGCGGCGCCATCTTGAGCATGACCGTACCGACGGGCTCACCGCTGCGCTGCGCGACCGCCCAGACGCCCAACAAGGGATTGGCATCGCTTACGGAACGCCAGCGCTGGATCGCGGCCGTTGCCTCGTCGATGCTTTGCATGGGCTTTGGAGAGGTACCCAGAAAGCGCTGGACGTCCATGCGGGAATACATGTCAAGAACGAATGGGCCATCTTCCGGCTCGTAGAGGCGCACGAATAAACGGTCGGTCTCAAACACGACGTTCGGCGCTGTCACAGGCCTACCTCCGGAGCGATTCGCGCTACACATGTTGACAAACGGCTAGGGCGCAGATATAGTTCGTAACGAAAGATTCGTGACGAAGCATATCGCCGATCAGCCCGACGACGCCGCCCGCGAGATCTCGCGCCTGTACGGCCAGATGTGGCATCGCTTTCACGCCCCGAGGCAGCCCATCGTGGGCGCCACCATCACGCCCCGGATGCTCGGCGCGCTTCGCCACCTCGCCGATGCCGGTCCGCTGACGGTCGGCGAGCAGGCCACCCACCTCGGGATCAGCCTCGCTTCCGCCAGCGAGCTGATCGATCGCCTCGAGGCCAAGCAACTCGTGGAGCGGATGCGAGACCAGCGGGATCACCGGCGGGTGTTTATCTGGCTCACCAAGCAGGGACGGCGCCTCCTCGCAGAGCTTGAGAACAGCACCCTGGACGATCCATTCGCAAGGGCCGTGGCCGCCCTGCCGGTCAGGATCCGGCGCCAGATCATCGAGGGGCTCAATGAACTGCTGTTAGCCGCCGATCGCGGACAAAATCAAATGGAGGTCAAGAGAGTCTCATGAGCACTGCGAACTGCCTCAGCTGCGGAATGCCGCTGTCAGCCGAAACTCAACGGAGCGGGACGCCGTACTGCCAGTACTGCACGACCGATGCGGGCGAGCTCCAGCCCTTCGAGGAGCGATTCGAGCGCATGACGCAATGGACGATGCGCGAGGACAAGCTCGACCGCGCGCGCGCCCAGGCTCAAACGCGCGACTACATGCGCAAGATGCCGGCGTGGAAGGATCATCCCGCGCTCAAGAATTAGGGACTCTTGCGGAGCTCGAGGTTGTGGCCGTCTTCGACTGCGTCCCTCTACGCACACCTCGGGATCGCACGGTCGAGAACCAATACGGCACCGGCGAGCACTAGCTGAGACATCAAGGAGACGAGCGTACCCACGGCACGGCCGGCATAGACGGGATGGCTTGTGATCTGCTTCGAGTGCAATGACATGGCGACGAATAACAACCCTGTCAGCGCCGCAGCCGCGCCGCCGGCCATGACGTAGAAGTTGTCCCAGCGCCCAGGGTCGTATGCCGCGTCCATCCATCAGAGCGAGCTCCTGCCTGTCAGCGACGGTCGCTTTCCGACATCTCGTCGATGGCTATGGCGACGCAGAGCATCAGCACCTCGTCCTGGCCGGGCGCGATCGCGATCCCGTACATGAATTCGGCGGCGAACCACTGTTTCGAGATTGTCGCCACCACCGCGCCACCCGCAGTTATCTCGAACTCATGGTTGAGGATGTCGCCCGACGCGTGCAGCTGACCGTTTCCAGCGATTTCAACGCTGAAGCTCTGACCGAGGATGTTTATGAAAGCCTTCTTCACGGTCGCGACGATTTGCCCATCGCGCTCTATGTCCATGGTCCGCCGCAGCGTGAGCATCTCCGCCTTCATGCGGGCCAGCTCGTTGCCGTTCACGTCCTGCAGGGCAAACGTCTGCGTGAGCGTGAGAACTTTGCCGTCGAGCTTGTAGACATTTTCGCCCTGTGAGTTGAGGATCCAGAAGTCCTCACCGATAGCCAGCAGCTGTCGCCGGAGCTGATAGGTCGTCCATCCGGCGACAGACATGTCGATTTGGAGTTTATTCGTACCGCAGCGCTTCCGCCGGCGCCACTTGCGCCGCAGCCCGAGACGGAAGGTAAGTGGTCAACAGTGTCGCCAGGTAGCTTCCGACCAAGATGAGGATGATCTCCACATGCCATGAACGTCGGGATCAAGAGCAGGAGGCTCAGGACGTTGAGATTGCGGGAGAAGATGATTCCGAAGATGGCGGA
>DATLKH010000145.1:0-2358 GCA_035538475.1 Candidatus Dormiibacterota bacterium
ACCGAGATGCTATTTGCGATCACGGCCGGTTCGCAGGTGATTGCGGTGGACGACCAGTCGAACTATCCGTCAGGCGCGCCGATGACCAAGCTCTCGGGTTTCGAGCCGAACATCGAGGCTATCGCGAGTTACACGCCCGACCTCGTGGTCGCGTCGGAGGATCTCGGAGGGCTCGTCCATGGCATGCAGACGCTCAGTGTGCCCACGCTCATCGAGCCAGCAGCCAAAACCCTCGACGATTCTTATCAGCAGGTCCGCCAGCTCGGTTTTGCCACCGGTCATTCGGCCGAGGCAGATTCGCTCGTCGCCAGGATGCGCGCGGAGGTCGGCAGCTTTGTCGCCTCGGTCGCCAAGCCCACGCGCCAGCTACGCGTTTACCACGAGCTCGACAACACGTACTACTCGGTCACGTCGAAGACATTCATCGGCCAGGTCTACAAGCTGTTGGGACTTAGCAACGTCGCTGATGCCGCGGCGGTGGCCGCGCCCGACTACCCGCAGCTTTCGGCCGAGTACATCGTCTCGTCGAACCCTGACCTGATCGTGCTCGCCGACACCAAGTGCTGCGGCCAGAGCTTCGATACAGTGGCAGCGCGGCCGGGTTGGAGCGTAATCAGCGCCGTGAAGACGCGACAGGTCGTGTCCGTCGACGACGACATCGCGTCTCGGTGGGGTCCGCGAGTCATCGACTTCATGCGGGCGGTCGCGCCGCACGTCCAGGCTCTGGAGAAAGCGGCGTGATGCGTGGACTCAGCGTCCGTGCCGCGCCCTCGGTTGTGCGCGGCCTTCCGCGCCTTCCATGGATGTGGGGCACGACTGGTGTAGCGGTTCTGCTCGTGAGCTGTGGCGTCGGCATCCTGGTTGGCCCGGCCCACATCAGCTTCGGCACAGTAGTGCGAACACTCTTCGGGAGTTCGGTCGAACCAGGACCGGCCAACATCCTTTGGTCGCTGCGATTTCCTCGCGTCGTGTTGGGCGTGCTGGTGGGAGGCACCCTCGCGATCTGCGGCGCCGGGTATCAGGGAGTTTTTCGCAACCCGCTGGCCGATCCATATCTCCTGGGGGCGGCCGCTGGCGCGAACCTTGGGGCAACCGTCGCCATCGCCTTCGTCCCCGGCACGACATTTTTGGGCGTGAATTTCGTTCCCCTAGCTGCATTTGCCGGCGCGGGCCTGGCGGTCGCCGGTGCCTACACGCTCGGCCGAACAGTGAGTGGACTGCGATCCAACTCTGGATTGATCCTCGCCGGGGTTGCGATCGCCGCTTTCTTCAACGCCATCCAGGAGTACTTGCAGCAGAGTCAGGTGGGATCGATCCGACAGGTGTACTCGTGGATCCTTGGACGACTCGTCACCGCGGGTTGGGACGGCGTGCTGCTGGTCCTGCCGTACGTCGTGCTGAGCGTGGTCGTGATCGTTCTCCATCGCCGCTTGCTAGACGCTCTAATGCTCGGCGAGGACGAGGCCACGAGTGTGGGCATCTCGGTCCGCCGGGTGCGGCTGATCGTCGTGGTGGCCGCGACCCTGGGCACAGCGGCCGTAGTCGCCGTCGGTGGGACGATTGCGTTCGTCGGAATCATCGTTCCGCACACTATTCGACTGCTGGTCGGGCGGAGCTACCGCGTGGTCGTGCCGCTATCAGTTCTCTTCGGTGGCGCATTCCTGGTTCTTGCCGACACTGCAGCCCGCAGCGTAGTGGCGCCTGCCGAACTGCCGATCGGTGTGATCACTGCGTTCATCGGAGCTCCGTTCTTCATCGTCGTGATGAGATCGACGCGGATGTCGGCGTTGTGAACGGCGTCACCCTGACTGGAGTTTCGGTCGCGTACGAGGAAGTCCTCGTGCTGCACGGAATCGATTTCACGGTCGCATCTGGCGAATGGGTGTCACTGATCGGGCCGAACGGGTCGGGCAAGACGACGGTGCTGCGCGCGATTGCCCGCCTCGTGTCGGCGCACGGATTGATCCGCATCGGCGAGCAGCCGATCGCATCCCTGCGCCCGCACGAGCTCGCCGGCCGGGTCGCGCTTTTGCCGCAGGAGCCGCAGATGCCGGCGAGCATGACGGTCGCGCAGTACGTACTCCTCGGTCGCACCCCGCACGTCGGCTATTTCGGTCGCGAGCGTGCCGCCGACCGTCGCATCGTCGCCGACGTGCTGCGGCGGATGGCCTTAGGAGACCGCGCCGCGCGGCCTCTCGACCACTTGAGTGGAGGCGAAAGGCAGCGCGTCGCAATCGCCCGCGCGCTGGCGCAGCAGGCGCCGGTCTTGCTGATCGACGAACCAACCACGTCGCTCGACATTGGCCGCCAGCAGGAAGTCCTGGAGCTAATCGACGAGCTGCGGCGCGAGCAAGAGCT
>DATLKH010000146.1:0-9280 GCA_035538475.1 Candidatus Dormiibacterota bacterium
GTGATCATGCGAGTGACCCCCGCCTCGACAGACTGGCGGACCACTTCCGCGGGGTCGCCCAGCTCGTCGAGGTGAAGGTGTGTGTCTACGAAGATTCGACCACCTCGTCCAGCCGCTTGAACAGCGGCTCCGGCGCCTTCAACTTGCGCCCAGCCTCGATGGTCGACGGTCTCCAGTGATCCTGCTCCGGATAATTTCCCGTGAGCACGGAGTGTGCGCCTCCGTTTTCCGAGAACTCGCGCACTTCGGGCTGCGGCGCGATCAGGTCCTCATAGCCGAGCATCGCGTGCAGCCTCTGCGAGGAAAAAGGAATGAAGGGCGTGAGCATCGTCTTGAGGTTGTCGACGCAGCGCAGCGCCACGTAGAGCACCGTGCCGGCGCGCTCGCGATCCGTCTTGATGGTGTGCCACGGCTGCTCCGTACCGAGATAGACGTTGACTCTTCCGGCCATCGCCATCGCGTGCTTGAGCGCGTTCTGGAAGCGCGCCTGTTCAAGCTGCGAACCCACATAGTCGAGCGCGCCCTCGACTTCTTTGACCAGCGCCTCATCGGAAGGCCGCAAAGCTCCAGGCTGAGGCACAGCTCCGAAGTTGCGATGCGCATTGACCAGCGTGCGGTGGACGAGGTTACCCCAGGTGGCGACGAGCTCGTCGTTGTTGCGACGGATGAATTCCGACCACGTGAAATCGGTGTCCTGATTCTCAGGGCCGGCGATCATCAGGTAGTAGCGAAGAGCATCGGGGTCGTAGCGGTCGAGGACGTCGCTGACATAGATCACCTGACCGCGACTCGTCGAGAACTTTCGCCCTTCCATGTGTAGAAACTCACTGGCAACGATGTCGTCGGGCAGGTGCAAGTCGCCGCTGCCGAGCAGGATCGCGGGCCAGATCACGGTGTGGAACGTGATGTTGTCCTTGCCCATCGTGTAGTAGTGGAAGGCGCCGGCGTTCTGCCACCACTCCTTCCATCCGTCGGGCTGGCCGTGCTCGTGCGCCCATTCGATCGAGGCGGACAGATAGCCGATGACCGCGTCGAACCAGACGTAGATCTTCTTGTGAGGGTTGTCCTCCCATCCTGGGAGCGGAACCGGAACGCCCCAGTCCAAATCCCTGGTGATCGCGCGCGGCTTCAAGTTGCGGACGAACTCCAGCGAGTATTTGCGCACGTTGGGCCGCCAGTTCTCGTGCGATTCGATCCAATCGGTCAGCTGCTTGTCGAACGCCGGCAGGTCGAAGAAGAAATGCTCGGTCTCTCGAAACTCGACCGGTGCGTCACTGCCTCTCTGGTGCGGGTTGATCAGATCGATGGGGTCGAGCTGATTGCCACAGTTGTCGCACTGATCGCCACGTGCCTCGAGGTAGCCGCAGATCGGGCACTTGCCTTCGATGTAGCGATCAGGCAAGGTGCGGCCCGACGCCGGATCGAACGCACCCATCTGCGCCTTCTTGATCAGATAGCCCTTCTCGTAGAGCTTCAGAAAGAGGTCCTGCGTCACGCGATAGTGATTCGCGGTCGTGGTCCGCGTGAATATGTCGTAGGTCATGCCGAGGCGCCGCAGGTCCTCGACGATCAGCTTGTTGTTCTGGTCCACGAATTCGCGCGGCGGGATTCCCTTTTTGTCGGCTTCGTATGTGATGGGAGTGCCGTGCTCGTCGGTTCCGCTCGCCATCAGCACGCGGGACCCGCGCAGCCGCTCGAATCTGGCCAGCACATCTGCAGGCACGGCGAAGCCGACCACGTGTCCGATGTGCCGCGGGCCGTTGGCATACGGCCACGCGGGAGCGATCAATACGTTTCGCCTACCGCCCACTGATTACAAGCGTAAACTCGCCGCGCGATCGCTCACCGAGGGCGGCCAGCACCTCGCTCGCGGTTCCACGGAGCACCTCTTCATGGACCTTCGTCAACTCGCGCGTGACGGTCAAGCTTCGGCCGGGCAGCGTTTCGGCGAGCAAGGCGAGCGATTTTTTGATTCGAAACGGCGATTCGAACGCGACGGCTGGACGCGCATCGTCCTGCAGTCCTTCGAACAAGCGCCGCAGCTCGCCCGGCTTGCGCGGAAGGTAGCCGAGAAACGTGAAGCCCGGGCCACCGTAGCCGGCGACGGAAAACGCCGCCACCACCGAGCTTGGCCCGGGCACCGGCACCACGGTGTGGCCGGCTGCCCAAGCTGCGCTGATCAGGGGTTGACCCGGATCTGAGACCGCCGGTGTTCCAGCATCACTGACGAGCGCGACGTCCCCCTCCTCAAGGGCTTGCAGAATGCGCGGCAGCCCGCGGCGCTCCACGGGCGCGCGATAGCTGATCAGCGGCTTGCGAATGCCGTGCCGGGCCAGCAACCGAGACGTGACGCGCGTGTCTTCGGCCGCGATCGCCGAGACCTCGCCCAAGATTCGCAATGCCCTTGCGCTGACGTCCTCTAGGTTTCCGATCGGGGTCGCGACCACATAAAGCGTGCTCAACCGCCTAGCCAGGCGCCGACGCGCTCGGCGATCTCGCGGGCCGCACCGACATACCGCGACGCGGGCGGCAGGATTTCGAGAAACGCCTTTCCGTAATCGCGGCCGAGGATCCGGTTGTCCAGGATCACGACCGCGCCGCGATCGGTGGTGCGGCGGATCAAGCGCCCAAATCCCTGCTTGAGACGGAGCGCGGCTTGAGGCAGCGCCAGCTGCGAGAAGGAATCGCGGACCTGCTCCGCCCGCGCCGCGAAGATGGGGTCGGACGGCACCGGAAACGGCAGCCGGACGATGATCACGCAGCTCAACCGCTCGCCCGGGATGTCGATGCCTTCCCAGAAGCTCGAGGTGCCAAGCAGCAGCGGCCGCGCCGACTCTTCGAATGTCTTGAGCAGCTGCCGCCGCTGGCCGTCGACGCCCTGAGCAAGGATCAAGACCTCGTCGAGATCGACGCGCTGCTTGAGCGCCAGGTGGATGTCTCGCAGCTGGTGGTGCGATGTGAACAGGACGAGCGTCCGCCCTCCAACCCGCCGCGCGACAGCGGCGATCATCTCTTCGACCGCGCCATCGAACTCCTCGTCCTCCGGCAGGGGCATGTCGGTCGGAAGGCACACCAGAGCCTGGTCGTAGAAGTCAAACGGCGACGGCAGGATCAGCTCCTCGATTTCAGGACCAAGACCGACTCGCGAGCTGAAGTAGTCGAACGATCCGCCGACCGCAAGCGTGGCCGAGGTGAAGACGACCGAGCGCCGCTCTGAGTACACGCGCTCGCGGAGCAGCCCACCGACGTTGATGGGTGCCGCCCGCAGGACCGTGTTTTCGGCTTTCGCGACCAGGGTGAACCAATACACCCGATTGAGGTCCGGTCTCAGAGTCGCTTCCTCGATCAACGAGGCGGCCGAGTCCAGGCGACCCCGGATCATCTCGAGCTCGCGCACACCCTGATCAGGTTCGTCTCCGCCCAGCCATTCACGCACCCCGGAGACCGCGCGGCGCAGGGCCGAATCCAATGCGGCGATCGAAGTGACTGCGTTGTCGCCCAGGAGATTGATCTCCGACCACTCGTCTTCCTCGCGCAGATCAGGGGTGATGCGGATCGACTCTTCGCGACGTTCCGAATCGCCAAGCCGCGTGACCGTCCAGCGCTCGGCGAACTTGAAGAGTTCGCGGACGCGCTCGGCAGCCGTCGCGGCGAGCGGTATCGCATCACCAAACGCATCGTCCGACGCGCCCAAGTGCGGATGGCGGCGCAAGTCGTCGAGCAGGCCGTTGGACAGCCTTTCGAGCAGGGCGATCAGCCCCGGTCCGTCCACCTCCTGACGCAAACCGCGGGTGGCGGCGTCTTCGAGGTGATGCGCTTCGTCGACGACCAGATGGTCGTACTCAGGAAGCAAACCGCCACCAATCTCGGCATCGGCGAGGAGCAGTGCGTGGTTGACCACCACGATGTCTGCCGTTTCCGCCTCGGCCCGAGCTCGATGCACGTAACAGTCCTCTTTCTTGCAGTTGATCCCGAAGCAGTCCATGGGATCGCTCGCGATCCGGTTCCAGAGCACTTCCTCGCGGCCGTGGAGCCGGAGCTCAGAGCGATCGCCGCTTTCTGTTGCGTGCAGCCAGATCATGACCTTGAGCTTGAACATCAGCTCTTCCGAGTCGGTCACGGGCTCCGCGAGGTAGCGCCTCCAGCGACGCAGAGAGACGTAGTTCGAGCGGCCTTTCAAAAGACATGCCTTGAAATCCCACGGCAGCCACTCGCGCAGCCCCGGGAGGTCTTTGCCCATGAGCTGCTCTTGCAGCGTCACCGTGTTGGTCGAGATGACGACTCGTTCGTGGTGGCGCACCGCGCGCGCGATCGACGGGACGAGGTAGGCCAGGCTCTTGCCGGTGCCCGTGCCTGCTTCGACCACAAGAGTTCCGCCTCGGGCCTGGATCTGGGCGACGGCCAGCAGCATCTGGGCTTGCGGCTCCCGGTGCTCGTATCCCGGCAGAGCCCCCGCCAGCGGCCCTTCAGGTCCGAGCACGGACGCGATCGCAAACGGATCCTCTGGCGGTTTCTCGGCCCGGACTCCTCGGACGGTCGGAGCCGCGCTCACCGAGTCGGGTGGCTCAGGGTTGGGATTGGGCGCCGTCAGGGCGTCGGCGAAGAACCGCGCCACCGGCCACTGATAAGGCGCCACCAGCGCCAGCAGCGATTCCTTGAGCTCTTCGTCGAGCGCGATCGCCTCGTCGCGAAGTCGGAGCAAGAGCTGCCGGGTTGCGTCGGCGTCGTCGAGCGCCCGGTGCGGCCGGGGCTGAGTGAAGCCCATCTCGCTCGAGAGGAGCGGCAAGCTGTGGCTTCCGGCCGCCGGCAGCAATATGCGGGCGACCTCGAGCGTGTCCAGCACCTCCTGCTCCGGATCCCACAGTCCCGCCGCGTGCAAAAACTGAACGTCGAGTCGAGCTCCATGGCCGACCGGCTGCCGGCCCCGCAGAAAGTCGGCGAGCTGCTTGAGAGCCACTTCCGGCGCCGCGGCCCCGCGCAGGTCTTCCTGCTTGATGCCGGTGAGGCGGAGCACCGTTTCGGGAACGGACCGTCCCGGATCTACGAGCTCTTCGAGGGTGGACGTGACCTGATCGGCGGTGAAAGCGACGGCGCCGATCTCGATGACCCTGTCGCGGGCCGGATCCAGGCCGGTCGTCTCGAGGTCGAGGGCTGCGTACTCCGGCACTTGGGAGCGATTTTAGGGTCGAGCTCCAGCGACCACCAATCCTGGCATGGTCTGCGCGGCTGGTCGGGCGGCTTCAATCGGGTCTGAAGCCGAGCGCCGAAATGTAATATGTGCGCCCGATGGTTACCGGGGCGATAGAGGCACCCAAGCGTCTCGAAGATCTACATGTCCGCCGCGACCTTGTCGCGAGCCTGCTTCTTCGGACGCTTGCGTTCGCCGACCAGTTGACAGGTGCCCAGCTCGAGCAGCGTCTCGGCCTTCCCTTCGAAACCTTCTCCCCGCTGATCGACGAGTTCGAAAAGAACCAGCTGATGGACACCCGCGGGGTGTCCAACGATCCAACCCTCGAGGGACGGCCGTATCCCGTGAAGATGAACTACGCCATCTCGAGCACCGGTCGCCAGAGGGCTGCCGAGCTGTCCCAGACCCAGACGCGCTACCTGGGTCCGTGCCCGATCAACTTCGAGGACTACCTGCTGCTGATTCGCTCGCAGGTCTCAGGCAAGGCCTTCGTCACCGACGCGCTCTTGAAGAAAGCCCTGGGCGAGCTGGAGTTGGAGCAGCACGTGATCGACCAGATCGGTGGGGCCATGGTCTCAAGGGCCTCGCTGTTCATCTTCGGAGCTCCCGGTAACGGCAAGAGCACGATCACCGAACGCATGGCGCTCCTCATGGGTGCGCCGATCGAAATTCCGCACGCGGTGGCGGTGGGTGACGAGATCATCCGCGTGATCGACCCCGTCTATCACAAGATCGCCGAGGGCGACCAACCCATCGATCGCCGGCTGGTCAAAGTCGAGCGTCCGGTGGTGACTGCCGGCGGTGAGCTCAAGCTGCAGCAGCTCGACCTCACATGGGACACGGCAAACCGCTATTACGAAGCCCCGCTTCAGTGGAAGGCCAACGCGGGCGTGCTCGTGATCGACGACTTCGGCCGCCAGGAAGTTCCGCCGATGCGGCTTTTGAACCGATTCATCGTCCCGATGGAAAAGAAGATCGACTACATCGACCTCTCGGCCACCGGCCGCAAGATCGAGCTTCCCTTCCTGTGCCAGGTCGTGTTCTCGACCAACCTCTCGCCCACCGAGTTGGTCGACGAGGCCTTCCTGCGCCGCATGGCCTACAAGATCGGCGTCGGCAACCCGTCGCCCGACGCATTCGGGCGGATCCTCCGCTATGAATGCGAGCGGCAGGGTGTGCCCTTTGATGAAAAGGCGGTCGGATA
Source organism: Candidatus Dormiibacterota bacterium (assembly GCA_035538475.1). Taxonomy (GTDB): domain Bacteria; phylum Chloroflexota; class Dormibacteria; order Dormibacterales; family Dormibacteraceae; genus 40CM-4-65-16. The sequence continues at coordinate 6,393 of DATLKH010000146.1, forward strand.
CCTGCTCAACAACCTGTACGGCAAAAAGCCACTGCGCGGTTCGCATCCACGACAGCTGATCGCGCGCCTCGTCGACCTGGCCAACTACCGCCAGCAGACGCCGCGACTGACGCCACAGACGCTGAAGGAAGCGTTCGACGCCTGCTTCAACCCCGCCCTGGGCAGCCTGGTCGAAGACGACTGGGCCCGCCCCGCGATCGGCTAGACCGGCTCGGTCACTCCACGCAGCCGGTCCTGCAGCAGCTTCAGATCGCTGTAGCGTCCGCGGTTTTCTGGCGGAAGCAGCTCGGCGATCGCCGTCATGATCGCGTCAGCCGCCTCTTCGTGAGTGACCCTTTCGCCTGACGCGCGCCTCGTCAGGACCACGAATGGTTTGCCGAACCTCACCCGCACCGGCACGCGCCGAGGCCATTTGACGCCTTTGGGTAGGCATTCCTTGGTGCCGGTGAGCGCGACCGGCAGCACAGGACACCGGCAGCGCTGCGCGATGAAACCCGCGCCTGGCTCCGGCACGGCCAGAACGCCGGCATCGATCCGAGTTCCCTCGGGATAGATGACCAGGACCTCACCTGCCTTCAACAGATCAAACGAACGGCGCAGGGCCACGCGATCGGCGGTATGTCGCACGACGGGAAATGCGTGATACCACCGGAAAATGAGCTGGGTCAATGTGCCTCGGAAAAACTCCGACTTCGCCATGCTCCAGGTATCGGAGCGGGGTAGGAAAGCCGGATCCATTGGAGGATCGATGGTGCCGAAATGATTCGGACACACGATCAATGGCCCCGTGCGCGGGACGTTTTCAGTGCCTTCGACCTTGAACAGCCCGACGAGATAGACGGTCGTCATGAAGCGCATCACTCCGCGAAGGAACGCGTAGATCACCGCTTGGCCTGAACTTCGGAAACGATCCGGTCGACCACCTGCTCGAGGTCGAGGCGATCGGTGTCGATGACGATCGCGTCGTCCGCGGGTCGGAGGGGCGCGATCGGTCGCTCCGTATCGATGCGATCCCTCAGCTCTACCTCTTTGCGCATCGCTTCATCGTCGACCGCCTCACCGCGTCGCTCATATTGCGCAGACCGGCGCCGGACCTTCTCATCCAGGCTCGCCACCAGGAAGAACTTGTGCTCGGCATCTGGAAACACGACCGTGCCGATGTCACGCCCGGCCATCACCACACCTCCTGATCGGCCTGACGCTCGTTGCTGCTCCACCAGCGCCCTGCGCACGCCTGGAGTCGAGGACACGACCGGCAGGGCATCGGCGTAATCCGTGTCGTAGATGCCTTCGGTCAACTCGGTGCCGTCCGCCCATATTCGCTCGCCCTCGACACGCAGGCTGGTCGATTCCGCGAGACGGGTGACTGCGTTCTGATCATGCGGATCGATCCCACGCTCGGCGGCGAGTCGCGTGATCGCCCGGTACATGAGTCCGCTGTCGATGAACGGCAGATGAAGTCGCTCCGCCACACGGCGCCCGACCGCCGACTTACCCGAGGCGACACCGCCATCGATGGTGACGATCATTCGCTCTCGAAACCGGCCGCACGGCGCAGCGCCGAGATCTCACCGGCCGACAAAACGCGCCACCTACCAACCTTCAAACGACCGAGACGCAGGGGTCCAAACGCGGTCCGCCTCAGTGACTGGACCTTGTGACCGACCGCCATCAGCACGCGCCGCACCTGCCTGTGACGGCCTTCGCGAATCACGATGCGCACCTCGGTGCGGCCCGCGGCCGAGCGCAGCACGTCAACGTCGGCGGGTGCGGTCATTCCATCCTCGAGCTTCACGCCGGTCCGCAATGCTTGCAGATCCTTCGCAGACGGAACGCCGGCGACCACGGCAACATATTCCTTGGCCACCTTGAAACGCGGATGTGTCAATTGGTATGCGAGGTCGCCGTCGTCGGTGAGCAGCATGAGGCCCGTGCTGTCCGCGTCAAGCCGGCCGACCGGAAACAGCCGGTGGCCCAGTACCCCATCAGGCCCAATCACATCCAGCACCGTCTTCCGCGCAGCTTCATCCTTCGCGGTGGTGATGACGCCCAGCGGTTTGTTGAGCATCACGTACCTGTGCCTTGCGCGCGGCCTGACCGGTGACCCATTGACAGTCACAGCGTCCTGATCAGGGTCGATCACCAGGCCGGTCGAAGCCGGCTCACCGTTGACGCGAACGGCGCCTGCGGAGATCAGCTCATCGGCGGCGCGACGGCTCGCGACGCCCGAGCGCGCAAGGAAGCGGTTCAGGCGTTCTCGAGGCGTGCTTGCTCCGGTTCGATCTTCGGTGCCGGCAGGTGATCCAGGGACTCCAGGCCCATGACCTGCAGGAACCGCATCGTCGTTCCGTAGAGCTTCGGTTGGCCCGGACCTGAGCCCCTCCCCACCTCGGTCACGAGATCGCGAAGCTCGAGATTGCTCAACACGCTCTCGCAGTTGACGCCCCTGACCTCCTCGATCCGCGAGCGCGAGACCGGCTGCTGGTAAGCGACGATGGCGAGCGTCTCGTAAGCGGCTTGCGACAACCGCCCGGAGACTTCGGGCCGGAGCGCTCGACGAACCGCGGACGCGTACTCCGGGCGCGTGGCGAGATGCACTTCGTCGTGATGCCGCATCAGCATCACGCCGTGGCCTTCGAGCTTTGCGCGCAGCGCCTCGAGTGCGCCTTCGATGGCATGACGATCGGAGTCCGTCGCCTGCTGCAATTCGCGCACTTTCAGAGGGCGGTTGGAGCTGAACAGGATGGCTTCGACCGCGGCGATGGGGTCGATCATGCTTCCGGCTCGCGCGCTTCGACGTGGATCGGGCCGAAGCGCTCCTTCTGACGAACCCTGATCCGCGAACGCCGCAAGAGCTCGAGCACGGCGACAAAGGTGACCACCGCCTC
>DATLKH010000147.1:0-3609 GCA_035538475.1 Candidatus Dormiibacterota bacterium
GGTGGCGCGCCGCCTCGTCGATGACAAAGAAGAGCGTGTCTCCTCGACTCAGCTCCGCAAGGGAGACATCGTTGTGGCCGAAGCCGGCGACGTGATTCCCGGTGATGGAGACGTGATCGAAGGCATCGCATCGATTGACGAGTCTGCGATCACGGGTGAATCCGCTCCGGTGATTCGCGAGGCCGGAGGTGACCGAAGTGCCGTGACGGGTGGCACCAAAGTGCTCTCAGACCGGATCGTGATTCAGATCAGCGCCAATCCGGGCCAGACATTCCTCGACCGCATGATCAGCCTGGTCGAAAGCGCTTCGCGCAGGAAGACGCCGAACGAGATCGCGCTCAACATTCTGCTCGCGGCGCTGACGATCATCTTCATGGTCGCCACCGTGACCCTGCAGCCGTTCGCCATGTACGCGGGCACGAAGGTCGAGATCACCGTTTTGATCGCCTTGCTCGTCTGCCTGATCCCGACCACGATCGGTGGCTTGCTCTCCGCGATCGGAATCGCGGGCATCGACCGGCTCTTGCAGCGCAACGTGGTCGCTCTCTCAGGGCGGGCGGTCGAAGCTGCGGGCGATGTGGACACGCTGCTGCTCGACAAGACCGGAACGATCACGTTCGGCAACCGCCAGGCTTCGGAGTTCATCCCCGCACCTGGCGTTCCCATGCAGCGGCTGGTCGAAGCTGCCGAGCTTTCGAGCCTGGCCGACGAGACTCCGGAGGGTAAGTCGATCGTGGTCCTGGCACGGAGGCTGGGGTCCAACGGCCACGCCGAGAAGGGTGGAATGACGTTCGTTCCGTTCTCGGCGACCACCCGCATGAGCGGAGTCGACGCGGACGGTCGCACGATCCGCAAGGGTGCGGACGATGCCATGGCGCGCTGGAGCGGCAAGGTCCTGCCCGGCGAAGTGGCGGAGCGAGTCGCGGCGATCGGCCGGTCCGGCGGCACTCCGCTGGTCGTCGGTGAGAACCAGATGATCCTCGGGACGATCAACCTCAAAGACATCGTGAAGCCGGGCATTCGAGACCGCTTCAACGAGCTGCGGCGAATGGGCCTGCGCACCGTGATGATCACCGGCGACAACCCGTTGACCGCGGCCGCGATCGCGAAGGAGTCCGGTGTCGACGACTTCCTTGCCCAGGCGACGCCCGAGCACAAGCTCAAGCTGATCCGCGACGAGCAAGCCCAGGGACGGATGGTGGCCATGACCGGTGACGGCACGAACGACGCGCCGGCCCTGGCTCAAGCCGACGTCGCTGTGGCCATGAACTCCGGCACCCAAGCCGCAAAGGAAGCCGGCAACCTCATCGACCTCGACAGCGACCCGACAAAGCTCATCGAGATCGTCGAGGCGGGCAAGCAGATGCTGATCGCGCGTGGCGCGCTCACAACGTTCAGCATCGCCAACGACGTCGCCAAGTATTTCGCCATCATCCCTGCCATCTTCTTCATCGCGCTGCCAGAGCTGAAGGCGCTGAACGTCATGCACCTGCAAAGCCCGAACAGCGCGGTGCTCTCAGCCGTGATCTTCAACGCGCTGATCATCATCGCCCTGGTCCCGCTGGCGCTTCGGGGCGTGCGTTATCGGCCAATCGGCGCCGCCGCACTCCTGCGCAACAACCTCTTGATCTACGGTGTCGGCGGCATCATCGCGCCGTTCGTGGGCATCAAGCTGATCGATCTCCTCATCAACCTCATCGGTCTCGGAGCCGGATAGCAAATGCTCAAAGCGCTTCCGTTCGACGTCCTGAAGAGCCTGCGACTGCTGCTCGTCTTCGCCGTCATCACCGGCGTCCTCTATCCGCTCGCGATCACCGGGATCAGCCAGCTCCTGTTCCACGACCAGGCCAACGGCAGCTTGATCGTGGTCAATGGGCAGATCGTCGGCTCCAAGCTCATCGGCCAGAACTTCAGCGCCGACAAGTACTTTCAGGAGCGCGTCTCGTACACCGTCGATGCAGCCACCGGTTCGCCAAAGCCGGACGCGGCTGACAACTCGGCCGGCAGCAACCTTGGACCGAGCAACCAGACGCTGATCACAAACGTCGCCAGCTCGGCCAGGGCATATCGTCAGTCCAACGGCCTGGACCCGAACGCACAGGTCCCCGTCGACGCGGTCACCAGCGACTTCAGCGGCCTGGACCCGAACATCACCGAGGCGAACGCGCTGCTGCAGGTGAATCGGGTGGCGGCGGCGCGGAAACTGGACGCGTCGAAGGTGCGAGCCTTGGTCGAGAAGTACAAGCACGGGCGGGTGCTCTGGATCTTCGGGGAGGAGTACGTGAACGTCCTGGAGCTGAACCTGGCTCTGGACCGAGGAGAGTCCGGATAGGCGATGTCTGGGCAGCGTGGCCACTTGAAGATCTATCTCGGCGCCACGCCCGGCGCCGGCAAGACGTACGCCATGCTGCGCGAGGCTCACGACCTGGTTCGCCAGGAGCACGACGTCGTGGTCGCCTTCGTCGAGACCTACAACCGTCCGCGCACGGTTGAGCTGCTCGAGGGACTCGAGATCGCACCCCGCGCCGCTTTCCCATATAAAGGCACGACCATCCACGACATGGACCTGGAGTGGGTCTTGAAGCGCAAGCCGGAGATCGCGCTCGTGGACGAATTGGCTCATACGAACGCGCCGGGCATGCGGCATCACAAACGGTGGCAAGACGTCGAACAGCTCCGGGACGCAGGAATCAACGTCATCTCCACCGTGAACGTGCAGCACGTGGAGAGCGTCAAAGACCTGGTCGAGAAGGTCACCGGCGTCGTCGTGCGCGAGACGGTGCCGGACAAGGAGCTTGACGGCGCGGACGTCGTGCAGTTCATCGACATTGCGCCGGAAGCACTGCGAAAGCGCATGCGGCACGGAAACGTCTACGCAAAGGACAAAGTCGACACTGCGCTTGCGAACTTCTTCAAGCCTGGCAATCTCGCCGCAATGCGCCAGATCGGTTTGCGTCTGGTCGCCGATTCGATGGCGCGAAGCCGCACCGTCACGGATTCCCCGGAAGACGTGCTCGTCGCCGTCTCCTGCAGCGAGCCGTCAGAGGAGTTGATGCGCAGAGGCGTACGGCTCGCTCGAAGGCGCGGTGGATTTTGCCTCGTCGTCACCGTGGTGTCGAATCCCGCGGAAGATCAGCACGTCGATCAATACCGGCAGCTCGCCGACCAGTTGGGAGCGTCATTCGCGGTCCTCGCCGGCGAAGATCCAGGCAGAGCCATCATCCAGGCCGCCCGCGACGCCGGATCCGACCACGTCGTGATCGGAGAACCCCACGCCACCAGCTGGCTCTCTCGCTATCGACCCACGATCGTCGACCGCGTCATCGATGGACTGCCGGACGCAGACATCCATGTGATCGCGCGATTCGCCAGGTGAGCATTACCCGAGACGTGAGGCCTGACCCCACCGAGCTGCTCCGGCAGATTGCAGCCGAGGGTCGCCGCCGTGCGATCCTCCGCGTTTACCTCGGTTACGCGCGGGGTTGCGGAACCACGACGGCAATGCTCAACGAAGCCCGGCGGCGAAGAGGTCGGGGAACCGACGTCGTGGTCGCGGCGTACCAGGTGCACGACGATTCGGCGCAAGCGCTGAACGGATTCGAGGTCCTC
>DATLKH010000148.1:0-7445 GCA_035538475.1 Candidatus Dormiibacterota bacterium
CCTAGTACGAGAGGACCGGGTTGAACGGCCCGCTAGTGTACCGGTTGTCACGCCAGTGGCAGCGCCGGGTAGCCATGGCCGGTTTGGATAAGCGCTGAAAGCATCTAAGTGCGAAGCCAACTCCAAGATAAGGTCTCCCACTGGGTAACCAGGTAAGGGCCCTGGTAGACAACCAGGTTGATAGGCCGCAGGTGTAAGAGAAGCAATTCTTTGAGCTGAGCGGTACTAATAGCCCGAGGGCTTGTTCACCTATAACTCACTCTTCAGTTCACTGAGGAGGAGTCAGAAGCCATCACGAAATTGGATCCAGCGCTGAAAGCAGCAATGGAGAATCTCATAGACCTGATTCGGTTGCGCAATTCCAACAGCTAAGCTGCATCCCCTGGGAGCACCCTGCATTGGCTGACGCACCACCGAACGACGACCTCGACGGCAATGATCTGAACATCGCCGTCATCGTCGCTCGCTTCAACGAGGACGTCACCAAACGCCTCCTTCGGGGTGCGCTTGACGCGCTCAAGCAGCGCGGCGTCGACGAGCCGGATGTTTTCTGGGTTCCAGGCGCGCTCGAGCTCCCGGTGACCGCCCTCGCTCTAGCCGAAAAAGGCGGACATGATGCCATCGTCTGCCTCGCCAGCATCGTCCGTGACGAAACGTTTGCGTTCGAGATTCTGTCGATGCAAACCGCGTCGGGGCTCATGCAGGTCCAGCTCGACACCGGAGTGCCGATTGCCTATGGCGTGCTCTGCACTGACGACCGAGACCAGGCCTTGGCGCGGTCGGGCCTGAAAAACAATCAAGGTGCGCAAGCCGCCGAGGCAGCGATCGAGACGGCGAACCTCCTGCAATCGATCCAGGGTTAGCTGACCACAGAGATCCCGATGACTTGCCGGCCCGCCGGCACGATCACAAACCCATCGGTGGCGGCGGGGGTGCTGAAGTGCATCGCCGGTCCAAGGTTGGTCGAATAGCGCACGCTTCCATTGCTCTCATCGAGCGCGTACAACCTTCCCGAACTCGATTCGATCGCCCATACGACTCCTGCGGCGACGATCGGTGACGCGGTCGCCGGCTGCTGTGCGTGCCAGCGCACGCTCATCGAATTCGATGTAATCGCAACGGCATAGAGTCCGTCCGTGCACGGCACGAAGACAACGCCTTTGTCCTGAGCCGTCCCTCCGAAAGCGCCTCCGCAGAGGCGCCGGCTCGCCACCTGGCCGCCTATACCACCGAGCTGGCTCGCGTTCAGCAGGTAGGCGATCCCGTCTTTGCCGACGGCCAATGCGGCGCCCTGCACCAGAGTCGGTCCAAGCGCGCCCAGGTCACGATCCGTCAAATTCAGCTCCACCCAGTTCGAGGGCGCGAAGTACGACTTGACGGTCTGCAAATCGGGTGACAGCTCGACGACTGCGTTGCTCCCATCGAAATTCGAGCGCGATTCGCCGTTACCCGTGGCGACGTAAACGTTGCCTTCCGGATCGATCACCGGGCCCGCCGGAGTCCAAATGCCCGCGCCGCGCGAGCTGGGCACACGATACGCAGTCGCCGGACCTCCGCCAACCGGCACCGCCACCACGTAGCCGTGGTAGGAGCTGCAGTCGCCGAAGAGACCGCCCAGCGGCACGTATACCCGCCCGGATCCGATGGCGAGCGCGCCTCGTTCTTGCTGTGCGGACGGTGTCGATCCGACTGGATCGACATCTTGCTGAAAGACAAGCCCGCCGTCGACAAGGCTCAGCGCAAACAGAACGTGTTGATGGTTGCGCAAGTACGCCACCACGTACAGGCGCCCCGTCGAGGGGTCGACCGCCGGGGTCCCGGTAATTCCCGTGATCGGACCAATATCGCCACACGGAAGCGACGATGCCTGGACGGGATCGCCGAGGTGCACTTTCCAGATCACCGAACCTGTGAATACGTCGAGCGAGTAGACGGTGTTGTTCTCTGTGGCCGCGATCACGTGGCCGGCGACGATCAGGGGGGAGGCGTACACGTCCGCGTCGAGCCCGAACGTCCACGCAACCGCCGGATTGCTGAGCGCCGGATCTGAAGGTCCGAGGCCCGAGCGGGCGGCGTCGCGGTGATATTCGATCCAGTCCGACGAGATGGGCGCCGAAGGGACGGTCGGAGACCTGCGTGACATCGAAGATGGCGACGCCGTGGAATTCGAGGTGCACGCGGTAACGGCAAGGACCACCAAGACGAAAACAGCAGCCGGCCGGATCACAAACCCCAGCTGAATTTGTGGATCGGTGTCAGCCGCGCGCGTTCCGGAGCGATCAGCGAAGCGCGTCCCTGGATCGCGATTCCGCGCCGCGGACCCATCGCGTCCACTACCATGGCTACCCGCGGCTCGGCGGTGAGGTTTCGCATCTTGATGCCGTCGACGTCGAAATCAAGCGATCCATCGTCATTCACGGCGTACATCACGGGGACCACGTGCGGCCACCCACCAGGCCCAACGGTCGCAAACCGCCCTATTCGCTGTGAGCGTAAGAACTCGAGCTCGCTGTCGCCAAACACGACACCATCCTAGACTCAAGGGTTCGAATGGCAACGACTGAATCGATCACATCAGAAGCGATCGGCGGCTACCGGGTCAAGCGACGCGTGCCGCTCGAGCGGCTCGGCACGTACATCGAGCTGGAGCATCAAGGGACCGGCGCGCGACACATTCACATCGAATGTCCAGACGACAACAACGGGTTCGCGGTCACGTTCGCCACGGCGCCCACCGACTCGACGGGCGTCGCCCACATCCTGGAGCACGTGGTGCTCGCCGGATCTCAGAGATACCCCGTCCGCGATCCGTTCTTCAGCATGTCTCGCCGCTCGCTCGCCACGTTTCTAAACGCCCTCACGGGTTCCGACTGGACCATGTACCTCTTCAGCACTCGCAATCCCAAGGACTACATGAACCTCGTCGACGTCTATCTCGACGCGACCTTCTTTCCACAGCTCACTGAAGATGCGTTCAAGCAAGAAGGGATCCGCTTCGAATTCGAAAATCCCTCCGATCCACAAAGCGGTCTGCGATACAAGGGCATCGTCTTCAACGAAATGAAAGGAGCGATGGCCACGCCAGGCGACGCAATCCACCGCGCCATGGGAAGGACGCTGTTTCCCGGCCTTCCGTACGAGTACGTGTCAGGAGGCGATCCGCAGGCTATCCCTGATCTGACGTGGCGAAAGCTGCGCGAGTTTCACGCGCACAACTACCACCCGAGCAATGCGCTGTTCTACACCTATGGTGATCAGAATCTCGAGCAGACCCTGGACGTCATCGAGCGCAATGTGCTGTCGCGCTTCGAACGGACTTCAACCGATCATTCCATTCCGGATGTAAAGCGCTTCGCGACCCCGCAGCGAGCCGTCGAGCCTTTCCCGATCACCGCCGCGGAAGACAGTTCGCGCCGCTCACAAGCGCTCGCCGCATGGGTCACCGTGCCGACTGCCGACTCGTTTCGCCTGCTCGCCATGAAGGTGCTCGCCGAGGTTCTACTCGCCAACGCCGGCTCGCCGCTGCGCAAAGCGCTGATCGATTCCGGCCTCGGCAGCGCACTCGCCGATGGCAGCGGGCTCCACGACGATTACCGCGAGGCGGTATTCGGCGCCGGCTTGAAAGGAGTGGCCGCACACGATGTCGACAAAGTCGAACAGGTAGTCCTCGACACGCTCGAACGGGTCGCGGACGAGGGCGTCGATCAATCGCAAGTCGATGCCGCCATCCATCACCTTGAATTCGAGAAGCGCGAACGCTCGAACGCCGGGTTCCCCTACGCGCTGCGAGTTTTGTTCGCGCTCCTGCCTGCCTACCACTACGGAGGCGATCCGCTGCGCGCGCTGGACTTCGACGCAGACCTCGAGCATCTGCAGAAGGTGCGTGGTGAGGGTCGGTTCTTCGAGAACTTGATTCGCGCCGAGCTGATCGACAACCCGCACCGGGCATTGATCGCGGCCGTGCCGGATGCGGAGCTCGACGAACGCCGTCGAAGCGCAGAGTTCGAGCGGCTGGCTGCGATCGAGGCGAAGCTCGGCGAGCAGGAGAAACACGAAATCGTCGAGGAAGCGCTTCGGTTGAAGGCAGAGCAAGAGGCAAAACAGGATCTTTCGGTGCTGCCCACGCTCGAGCTCACCGACATTCCCATGGACTTCCAGAACGTGCCCAGCCGCGATGCCAAGCTGAGCGGCGCGAGCATCGAGTTCTATCCGCAGCCGACGAACGGCATCACGTATCTGGACGTCCGGTGCGATTTCGCCGATCTCACACCAAAGCAGCGTGACCTGCTGCCGCTGTTCGGCCGAGTGCTCACTCAAAGCGGCGCCGCGGGACAGGACTACGTGGAGATCGCATCCCGGATCGCCTCGGTGACCGGCGGTGTCGGCGCGGCGGCTCAGGTCCAATCACTCGCCGCGAGCGAGGACTACCTTCAGTCTTTTGTCATCTCGGGTCGAGTGCTCGACCGAAACGCAAAGCCCTTCGTGGAGCTGCTGACAGACCTGATCGTCCGGCTCGAGATCGAGCCGCGCCGGCTCAAGGACATCATTGCGGAGATCAGCACGCGGCTCGAAAGCTCCCTGGCCGGCCTCGGCTTCCAGTTCGCGATCCTCCGCGCCCACGCCAAGCTCAATTCAGAGGGAGCCCTCAACGACCGCCTGCAGGGAATCGAGATGCTGCACACGATGCGCGAGTTGGCTCTTCTCACCGAGACTGAGCTCACCGATCTGATCCACGACCTGGATGAGCTGAGGCGCAGCCTGTTTCAGCCCACCCGGCTTCGGATGATCGTGACGTGCGAAGAGTCGATGATCGAGCCGCTTGAAGATCTCCTGGCAGTGCTGGTGGCGGCCCTGCCCAACGAGCATTCAAACGCTACCGCGCAAAGAGTCGTTGCGCTGGCCGCGACTCCAGAAGCGCGCACAGCTCCTGTGCCCGTCGCATTCAACGTGCGGATCTTCAAAACCGTTCGCTTCACGCACGAAGATGCGCCGGCGCTGCTCGTGCTGGCGAATTACCTGCGTGACACGTTTCTCCATCGCGAGCTGCGGGAGAAAGGTGGCGCGTACGGCGGCTACGCCCAGGCCGGCATCGCGAGCGGCACGTTCTATTTCGGTTCCTTTCGCGATCCCAACATCGTCCGCACCTATGAGATCTTCGATCAGGCGACCAGGTGGGTCACGGAAACCGATATCGAAGCCGAGGCGCTCAAAGAGGCGATCCTCGGCGCATGTGGCGACGTGGACCCGTTGGAGTCACCCGATATCAAAGGACGTCGTGAGGCCACCAATCGCGCGACAGGATTCACCCTCGAGGCGCGCGAACGGTTCAAGCAGCGACTCCTCAACGTCAGCGCGGCCGACTTACGACGGGTGACCAGGACATATCTGATGAACGGTCAATATGTGCAGACCACGGTCGCGGGTCCGGAGTTGATCCAGGTCGCATCGAATCAGCGTCCGGGCTTGTTCGAGCTCGTTTCGCCCCTGTAACCCATCACAGTAAACTCCCCGGCGTGAACCAGGTCTGGCGGCACGAGCTCTTCTGGCCGGGCGTCCTCATCGTGGTCGGAGTGTTCTTCCTCCTCCACAACCTCGGCTGGCTGGACTGGCTGCGTCCGGACATCTTCTGGCCTGTGGTGCTGATCGCGCTTGGAATCTGGCTGATCGTTCGTCGCGCCCGGACCTGAGGTTCCGCAGGGCATGCGCTACGCGGGTCGCTACCGGAGCTTTTTCTGGCCGGGGCTCCTGATTCTCGCCGGATTGATCGCGTTGCTCGTCAACACGGGCGCAATTCCGGTCGACCGTCTCTATGAATTGATCAACCTGTGGCCCCTGATCCTGATCGTCATCGGCCTGGAGCTGATCGTCCGGCGGTCGCTGCACGGCGCGTCAGGCGACGTGGCGGCCGCGCTCATCGTGCTCCTGGCCGTGGCCGGCGCAGCTGGATACGTGGCCGCGTCGCCGAATCCATCGGCCACGCACACTCTCGACACCGCCGGGCCCGTGGGCAGCCTGGACCGGGCTTCACTCGAGGTTGACGTCGGCGCTGCCCAAATATCGATGACCGGGTCCGCCGACATCGGCTCGGATCTCTATCGAGCGCACGTCGAATATTCGGGTGCGAAACCGGCGGTCGACTTCAATCAATCGACCGGCAAGCTCCGCATCTCGCAGTCGAGCGCCCTCTTCCAACCCGGCAGCTTCAATCTCAGCCTGACGATGAACACGAGCATTACGTGGACCGTGACCGAAGACAGCGGGGCGACGAGGGACACGATCGACTTCTCGCGTGTGCATGTGCGCTCGCTGACGTTGGATACAGGCGCGAGCCGCGACGACATCACCCTCGGTCCGGCTTCTGGAACTGTGCCGGTGGAGATCAACGGTGGCGCTTTGACGGTCCACGTCCACCGACCGACCGGCGTTCCGGCTTCGATCGCCATCTCGGGCGGCGCCGTGAGTCTCGACGCCGACGGCCGGTCGAGTCACGCGGTCGGTGACCTGACTTATGCGTCTCCGGATTTCAGCGGTGCCGCCGATCGCTACCAGATCAAGGTCGACGGCGGCGCATGCACCGTCACCCTGGACGCTCAGCAGCCGTCAGCGTAGGCGGGCGTCGAGGGCACTGATTCTCGCCGCGAAGACCGCGGCAGTTTCGGTGTTGACCGCGAAGCGGAACCCTCGAGCCGCGGCGTCGAGCATGGCCTCGAGCTCTGGATTGAAAACCTGAGCCGCGCGCAGGACTTGAATCAGCGCGGCCGCGCGTTCGGCGCCGGCGAGGAACGAATCCTGTGTCGCGTCGAGCCGGGCCAGCTCACCGGCTTCACGGTCCAAGCGGCCCGCCAGGGCGACGTGCTCGTCGTCGCCGATCGCACGACAGCGGTTTGCGGCGGCACGCGCGGCAGCCGAAGCGAGCGCGGCCTCCAGCAGGCGGCCGGCAGCAGCCGCGTTCGCAGCCGCCGCCGGACACAGACCCACGATTTCCTGCGAGACGATTGAAACACCGCGTCGTGCCAGCTCGGCCAGGACATCTGCGGGGTGGGTGTCGCTCAGCCGGAAGAGGTTCATCGAAAGCTGGACCTGACCATTCGCCAGGCGAAATGCCAGCGCCTGCACGCCGCGAAGACCGCCACTCGATTCGCGTAGTGACCGGGCGAGGTCCCGTGCCTCAGTCAGCTCGGCTTCGGAAAGGATGACGTTGAACGCGACGAGTGCCGCTCGGGCGCCGATGCAAATCGCGCCGGCGGTGGAGTGGAGGGCGGGACCGCCAAAATCGGGCGCCGCACGACCCGCTCGGATCGCGGCCAGCGTGTGCGCCTCGCCGTGACCATAGAAATACACAGGAATGTGAAGCTCGGTCCAAATTCGCTCGCCGGCCGCCCGCGCCAGCACGTGCGCCTCGTGCAGCGTCGCGCTGCCCAAAGGCACGATCGGAACGACGTCGG
>DATLKH010000149.1:0-4905 GCA_035538475.1 Candidatus Dormiibacterota bacterium
AGAACGGGATGTAGCCCTTCGAGATGTGGTCCACGACCTTGTCGGCCTGAGCTTGCGTGATCACCTTTTGATCGACCATCGTTTCGAGGCGCGGCCTCAGGCTGGCAAGCAACTTGGTCTCGAACTGCTCTTTCGTCATTCCCTTGTCTTTGGCCAAGTCGGAAACCTTCTGACCGGCCTTCAGATCTGCGACCAGCTGCTTGGGCGTGATGCCCAGGACGTCGGCCTCGGCCTCGATCTCGGCGCGCCGGATGGCACGTCGATCGGCGTGGCGGTCGGTCGAGGGCTGCTGCGAACCAGCCGACGGGTGGCTGGGGCTCGGCGAGGGAGTCGCCGCCGACGCGGTGACGGCGCCCAGGGCTATGAGGGCCGCCACACCGGCGGCTCCAACGGTTTTGACGGCGAACGCTGCAAACGGACTCATCTTCGTTCTCTCCTTCGAGATCTTTTATTTGCCACCGTTTTGATCAACGAAGAAGATCGGGTCCCGCTGTCAGAGCGAGGTCGGCGGTCCGTCAGGTTTTCGTAACTAGGCCTTCGTCCAGAAGCCTTCGGGGTCGAAGCGACGAATCGCGGCCAGCTCTGATTCCGTCGGCGCTGACGTTTCTTTTACAGAGTTCGAAGTCTGTAAGTCCCAGGAGGTGTTGGCACGCACTTCGTCGACGCTGTGACCGGGATGCACCGAGTCGAGATACGCCTCACCGCCGGACTCAGGAAAACGAAGGACGCAAAGCGTCGTGATGATCGCCACAGGTCCGCCGCCCAGAAGACCATTTCGCTTTCGCCACTGCGGCGTGCCATCGCCGTGACCGGGCGAGGTGACGTACGAGACACGTTCCACCAGTCGCCGTCGTTCGTGGTTCATCAACGTGACCCAACGCCGGCTGAGGATCGCGATGTCAGCACCTCCCCCGCTCCCCGGAAGCTTTACGTTCGGCCTGCGCGGATCGCCCACGTACGAGGTGTTGAGGTTTCCAAATCGATCCACCTCGGCGCCGCCGATGAAGCCGAGGTCGACGTGCCCTTGCGCCATCATGCCCATGACGTTGGACATGCGTGTCGCCCACAAAGCACCCGCGACGTTCGGCGGGTCGCCCATCGTGCCGAGAAACTTGGACGCGGCCTGGTCGCGCATCAGTCCGACTTCGAAGAGTCCGCGCGCGTTTGGCGCGTGTGCGTTTCGTGCCACCGCATAAGCCAGGATCGGCAAGCGCATGCCCACGAAAACGAGGTCGCCGTCGCGTATCTCGCGCGACGCAACCGCGACCATCAACTCTTGCTCGGTGTACGCGCTACTCATCGCCGAAATCCGCCGGGGCGGAAGGCCGGTGCTGCTTGATCCGCAGGGCGTCGACATCGATCTTTTTCATGTACGCGGCCCTGTCCCGGAGGCTCAGCACCCACCCCTCAAGCCAGGCTTGATATCCGAACTCGGTGCGCGACCTCTGGGCGTAGTCGCGGTAGTGCGCGTGGTCTCGTTTGAAGAATCCCTGCACCGGCGCCGGGTGCGCACCGCCCGGCTCGTGGACGACCGCAACCACTTTTGTCTCTGGAAACAGAATTCGATTCGGATCGCTCAGGGTCACGTTCGAATCGACAAGCTCTTCGCACGAGACGATCACGCGCTCGGCCGCCAGACCCGCTTCCTCAGTGATTCCGAGCGGCCCCCACGCATGGGCGCGCCCGTTTTCATCGGCGCGCTGAACGTGAACGATCGCGATGTCAGGACGAACCGCGCCGACATGCACCAGCCCGTCCTCCGCGGACAGATCCGGATTGGTGCGCAGGATGTCGCTCCCGAGGAGGGTGCGGGTGGGAAGGCTGGGCACGTTCCAGGCCGCTGCACGCAACGCTAGGGAAATGGAGAAGTTGGAGTGGTCATGCACCTCGATCGGGCGAGGCCGTCCTTGTTCACATGCCCGCCGGTAACAGTGACCGAGACCCTCCGACACGTTGCCCAGCCACGCGGCCGTGATGCGCCGCACGCACCCGGCGCCGACCAGCTGATCGAACAACGCGTCGCTGATCGGTCCGACGAGCTCGAGATCGCGGCGCTGCCGGCGGATCAGCTCGTGGCCTGCGGCGAAAGGAATGAGCGCCTCGAGCGCCGTACCCATCGCGATGGTTGAACCATCGGGCACGAACTGTTCGATGGCCTGCGCCATCGACATGACCTTCACCAACGTCGAATGTAGCGAGGTTGGAACGCTAGGCCGCCAGACGCCACCCCGGTGCGCGAGATCTTCGGATGATCTCCCGATCCGGCGGAACGAACCGCAAGCTCTCCCCGACCTTCACGACTTGCCATCCGCCCTCGTGTACCAGTCGATGGTGGAAGTAACAGAGCGGAACCAGGTTGCGCATATCGCTGCGCCCGCCGCGGCCCCAGAACTGGATGTGATGGACGCTTGTCCAGCTGAGCGGCCGGTCGCAGCCCGGCCAGGCGCAGCATCGATGACGCGCATTGACCCCTCGTCGTTGCGATCCCGAGACGACTCGCGTCGCTCGACCGACGTCAATGACCATCGAATCGGCCTTCATGACGCGGTGCAAGGTGCCGTCGCAAGCCAGTCGCTGTATGGTCTTGCTCGACAGTGGCTTCCCGTCGTGGAGCTCTGAGGCCGTCGCGCCGACCTCGGCCCTCAGGGCTTCAACTGTCGTGGTGACCGCAATGTGCGGCCGCACTCCACTTCGCTTGGGCAGCAAGCCGTTGCTCATGGCACGATGCGCCAGCTCGACCGCCGCATCCGCCCGCCGCTGTTTCGGCGAACGGCGGTCGCCTTCTCCGAGCGGCTTGCTCAATGCATCAATTGCCGTCAGCAGCGCTTGGCCGCCTTCGACGTCGAAGACGGCATCGAGCTTGTACATGCGTCCCATGGCGCTCAGATGGAGATAGCGCTTGTCGTAGTCCTCTTCGTCGTCTTTCTCGAATCCTTCCGGATCCCAGATGTAGCGGGCTTTGGCCGCCAGATAGCGCAGATCTTTGATCGAGAAGCGCCGGGCATAGTCGATCCAGTGCTCTTCTTGGATGCTGTCTCGCTTCTCTCCCAACTGCTCGCTGAGATGACAGATCACCGACGTCGCCTGGTAGCCGATCTGACCTGCGGCCAAGGCCTGTTCGACCTGCGGCAGTGAATCCAGCTGGCCGCCGACGCATAGGCGGTCGGAAGCGGAGGTCTTGGACATCAAGCACGTCTCCGCCACCCAGGTCACGGGGCTGCGTCCACTCAACAGGTGGTCGCCGCGAGCGGTCGCGGCGGAAACCACGCGGCAGAGCTTGGCCTGGAGAGCGTCGATCAAAGCCGCCAGCTCCCCCGGATCGACTTTGGAATCTTCAAGCTCGAGCACCGCCCTGAGCGCATCAAGCATAGTCACATTATACGTACCAATGTTTGTTTAGTCAAGCCAAACCCACCGATCTCCAGTCGCCCCAATCGAACCGCCACCACCTTCTTCACCGCTTCCTGAACCCGCGTCGCACGTGCCACCAGGCGTCCCCCACCACGCGCCGCCCCGACGAACGGGCGCGATGATTGAGGCCCGTGGGACGTGCCCTCGAAGTTGCGCTGATCGACGTGGGCGGCACGCTGTGGCCTAATTCCTGGCCGTTCCGCCAGACCGATGCGACGGGACGGATGCAGCGCCTTGCCCGTGCCTTGCCCGACCTGGATGAAGCCACGGTTAGTGCTTTGGGCGGCGACCTGATCGCGTACAGCCGCGCGGGCGACGAAACGCCCGGCATTTCGACCGCCGACTTCATCGCCGTCTCCGGGCCGGCCGAGACGCTGATCACCAACTGCCTGACCCGGCACCGCCTTCCCTCTGACCCCGAGACGGTTCGACGCATACGGCGGGCGATGGCCCTGCCGGTGCACGATCGCATGAAGCCGCTGCCGGGCGCGGCGGATCTGCTCGTGACCATTCACGAGCTCGGCATGCGCAACGTGATCACGAGCAATACCTACTGGCGAGACTCGGAAAGTTATTGGGAGGACTTCCGCCTGCTGGGGCTCGCGGAACATATCGACAACATCGTCACCTCAAACGATGCCGGACACTTGAAGCCTCATCCGGCGATCTTCGAGACGGCGATGCGGTGGGCGGGCGTCGCACCGGTTCAATGCGTGGTCATCGGCAACAGCGAAGCGAATGATGTCGAGCCCGCGCTCAAGCTCGGGATGGCCAGCATCCTTGTCTATCCCGACGATCCAAAGCCTGCCTCCAGCCGGGCCACGCGCACGGCCGCGGACCTCTGGGCATGCGCTCTGGCCCTACGGGATATGCTCGGCTGAGGTGAAGAACGAGGTCCTTCGCGACGTCGAGCGCATCATCGTGAAGCTCGACGTCAACGGCGAGAAGCGCGAGCTTCTGCTGCCGGTGCACAAGACGCTGCTCGAGGTCCTGCGCGAGGACATGCAGCTGACCGGCACGAAGCATGGATGCGAGCTCGGTGGGTGCGGAACCTGCACCGTGCTCGTCGACGGCAACCCGCAGCTCAGCTGCTTGCTGCTGCCCGTGCAGCTCGAAAGTCGCCGCATCACCACCATCGAAGGAATGGCCGCCGGCTCCGATCTGCACCCACTCCAGCGGGCTTTCGCCGAGCTGGGCGCGGCTCAGTGCGGCTACTGCAGCCCCGGCATCCTGCTTTCTTCGATGTCCCTTCTCGAAACGAATGCGCGCCCCACGCGCGACGAGATTCGAGAGGCGCTCGCGGGAAACCTCTGCCGCTGCACCGGCTACACCAAGATCCTCGACGCCGTCCAGCTGGCCGCGGAGCGAATGCAATGAATAACCGGGACACCAAGGTGGTCGGCAAGCCGCTTCCGAAGGTGGATGCGGCGGCCAAGGTAACGGGGAGCGCGGTTTACGCGGACGACATGCTCCCCGCTCGCACGCTGCACTGCA
>DATLKH010000150.1:0-4032 GCA_035538475.1 Candidatus Dormiibacterota bacterium
GGCGCGCGATATGGGATCGACTGATAGTCCGAGAGACGGAGCAAGAGCCCGATCAGCGCACCCGAGCCGGCCATCCATGCTTCCCACCAGCCGAACAGCGCGCGACGACGATCGGCTGGCCGGGCTGCCGCCTCTTCGCGAACGCTCATCGGCACAGATGATCGCGCCTTGGGCCGAGCGCCGCCACCACCGAAAGTGCAAGACTCCCCCGGATGAACGAGACCTTTCCCGAAGGCTTTTTGTTCGGCGCGTCGGTGTCGGCGCATCAGGTCGAAGGCGGCAACACCAACAGCGATTGGTGGTGGTGGGAGCACATCGACTCGACGCCGTGCCGCGAATCATCCGGTGATGCATGCGATTTCTATCACCGGTACGCCGAAGACATCGCGATGCTGGCCGGCTTCGGGCTCAATTCGTTTCGCTTCGGCATCGAGTGGGCCCGCATCGAACCCGCCGAAGGCGAGTTCTCGACCGCGGCGCTCGCCCACTACCGCCGGGTTCTAGACACCTGCCGCGCGCACGGAATCGCGCCGGTCGTGACCTTCCACCACTTCACCGTTCCGAAGTGGCTGCAGGAGCACGGAGGTTTCGCGTACGAAGAGTTTCCACGCCTGTTCGAGCGCTACTGTGCGCGGGCGGCAGGCGCGCTCGGCGATCGAATCTCGATCGCCTGCACCATCAACGAGCCGCAAGGACTTGGCTCGAGCGGTTGGTTGCTGGGAATCAATCCGCCAGGCCACACCGACGATCGCGACGGGGCACAGCGCGCGATCGACAATCTGCTCGAGGCACACAGGCTCGGCGCAATTGCGATTCGTGCCCAAGCAGGCGTCCCGACCGGCGTGACGCTGGCCCTGCCCGAGCTTCAGTACGAAGACGGCGCTCAGCCTGGGACGACCTCTCTCGAGCTCGAGTCGCGCGTCTCTGATTGGTTCTTCGAGCTTGCGCGCCAGGACGACTTCGTCGGCGTCCAGACCTACACGCGCTTCCGCTTTGGACCTGAAGGCTCACGCAGCCCCGGTCTCGACTGGAGCGACTTCACTCGTGATCTTTCCGAGACCGATGAGGTGACGCAGATGGGCTACGAGTACTACCCGCAGGCGCTGGGCGGCGCGATCCGGCGCGCGCACAAGTCGTGCCCGGGAATCCCGATTCTCATCACCGAAAACGGAATCGCTACCGCCAACGACGAGAAACGCATCGCCTACATCGAAACGGCGTTGCGCGAAGTCTTGCGGTGTCTCGGCGCGGGCATCGACGTGCGCGGCTATCTCTACTGGTCGCTGCTCGACAACTTCGAGTGGGCGTTTGGATACGCGCCCACATTTGGACTGGTGGCGGTGGACCGCGAGAGCTTTGCGCGGCATCCGAAACCCTCGGCCTCGTGGCTCGGGAATGTGGCTCGAGCGCGCGCCCTCACCGGCGCTTCGCAGTCTGTGTGACGGGATGTAGGAGCCTTGGTTCGACCTTCGGCCTGCGATCGAAGGTCAGGAGGCCGTTCTGCTCCTGCTCCACGTCGTACAGCTGCGTGTAGCAGAACCCCTCGACCGGGCCGGGTGCCATCAAGGCTTCGATCATTTCGCGATAGGTGGCCAGCAGGTGATTTTCATCACGGGCTTCTGAGTAGCCCCAGCCTTCCGGGCCCTGTAAGCGCACGCCGCCGAACTCGCTGACGATGATCGGTTCGCCGCGGTACGAATAGCCCGGCAGGTACGGCGGACGGGGCCGGGCCGAGGGCTCGAGCGCCTGCTCGACGCTTCGATAGCGCGCCATCAGCTCGAACGCGGAAGCGTAGTCGTGAAGGGTGCAGATATCGCTGGTGGCATGCTCCCAACCGTCATTCGAGACCACCGGCCGTGAAGGATCGAGCTGCCTCGTCAGCGAGTACATGCCGTCGAGAAACGCAGACGGATCAGGACTCATGCCGTCACTCTCGTTCACCGGCACCCACGTCACGATGGAGGGGTGATCTCGGTCTCTGATGACCGCCTGCTCCCACTCACGCAACATTCTGCGCTCGCCCTCAAGGGACCACTCGCGGATGCTCGGCATCTCGGCCCAGACGAGAAACCCGAGTCTGTCGGCCCAGTAGAGATAGCGAGGATCCTCGACCTTTTGATGCATCCGCGCACCGTTGAAGCCCATCGATTTGGCGAGCCGGATGTCGCGCTTGAAGTCCTCTCCCGAAGCCGCCGTCAGGACACCGCCGGGGAAATAGCCCTGGTCAAGCACCAGGCGCTGGACGTAAGGTTCGCCGTTCAGCCAGAACCTGCCGTCACGCAATTCGAGCTTGCGCATTCCGAAGTAGCTCTCGACTGAATCACCGTCGCCGAGGGTGACCTCCAACCCATAAAGGTGCGGCGTCTCGGGACTCCAGCGATGAATCTCGTCAAGCGCCATCGTTCCGCTCCCGCTTCGCTTGCCGACGACGCGCCCGTCAAAGGTCGCCAACAGGTCCGCTTGACCCTCGGCCTCCACTTCGACGTGAACGGTTCCGCTGTCGGGATCGGGAATCACGCGCACCGATTCGATGCCTCTGGCCGGCAGCGGTTCGAGCCAGACCGTCTGCCAGATGCCTGTGGTCGCGGTATAGAAGATTCCTTCCGGCTTCGCGGTCCAGTGCTGCTTGCCTCGAGGGATGGTCTTGTCGGCAAGCGGGTCTTCGGTCCGCACGACCACCACGTTGCCGGCCGGACGCACGACTGTGGAGATGTCGGCTGAGAAAGGTGTGTGACCGCCCTCGTGCGAAGCCACTTGCTCACCGTTGACCCAGACAGTCGCTTGGTAGTCCACCGCGCCGAAATGCAGGATCAGCCGCTCGGCCGGTGGTGCGTCGAACCGGCGTCGATACCAAGCCACGTCGCCCAGGTCGACGCGGTGCACGCCCGACAGCTCGGACTGCGGGCAGAACGGCACTTTGATCGTCCGATCGAATTTTTCAGACGGGCCGGCGCCGAACTCCCATTCCCCGTCGAGGTTGATCCAGCGGCGACGCCGCAACAACGGCCGGGGGTGATCCATGACGCCGAGAGACTAGATCGGTTCGGAGTAGATCGACTGCTGGATGGCTCGGTCGTAAACGCGCTCATAACCGTCCGCCATCTGTTCGGGGCCGAACCGTCGACTCGCCTCTTCGGCGCAGCGCTTCAAGTCGATCTCCCGCAGCTTCTGGTACGCGTCCGCCATCTGATCGACGTCAGCCGCCAGCCATCCGGTTACGCCCGCTTTGACAAGTTCGGGAGCGGCTCCGTGCGGTGTGGCGATCACCGGGGTGCCGCTGACCATCGCTTCGACCATCGCAAGCCCAAATGGCTCTTCCCACTGAATCGGGAAGATCAGCGCCCGAGCCTTGGCGAGCAGTTCGGCCTTTTCCTTCCCAGAAACATCCTCGCGCCATGTGACACGGCCGTTGATGTGCGGCTTGATCTGTTGATCGAAGTATTCGGTCGCGTCGGTGTCGATCTTGCCGGCGAGCACCAACCGGGTGTTCAAACGCTCCGCCAGCTCGATCGCGAGGTGCTGGCCCTTGTCGGGATTGATGCGAGCGAGCTCGACCAGGTAGTCCTCTTTCTCGGCAGGGTCGGTGACGCGTTGATATTGGTGCGAATCGATT
This sequence comes from Candidatus Dormiibacterota bacterium, assembly GCA_035538475.1. Classification (GTDB taxonomy): domain Bacteria; phylum Chloroflexota; class Dormibacteria; order Dormibacterales; family Dormibacteraceae; genus 40CM-4-65-16. Next base: position 3,614 of record DATLKH010000150.1, read on the forward strand.
GCGTTGTAGACGACGCCCCGCCACTCCACTCCGGCGACCATCGCCTGCTGCGCGCGACTGATTGCAACCAGATGCACTTGCCGATCCACGGCCGCCAGAAACTCGCCTTCGGGTTCGCGCAGGGCGCCATGAAGCGTCGCAATCACAGGGGCTTGAGGGCTGGTCGTGGCGCCGACGAGAATGCCCGGAACCCCGGAGTGGTCGTGAATGACGTCGAATGCCCGCCTCGATGCGACCTCGTACGCGCGATAGAGGAAGAGAGATTGACGTGCGATTTGGTCGCTGGTCCCCAGATCGTTCACCCAGCTTTCCGGCGCCAGGTTGAACGACTCGAACGGCCCTTGCGTTCCCTGACGGCCGATCACCGTCACTTGATGCCCACGCCGCGATAGCTCGCAGGCGAGGTTGTAAGCCATGAG
>DATLKH010000151.1:0-5670 GCA_035538475.1 Candidatus Dormiibacterota bacterium
TGTAGCGCGATTTGTGGTTATGGGTACAATGAATTTCGATGTCTGAGCGGGATGAAGCGGCCGGCCAGGTCGGCCTGATCCAGTCCTTCGTCAACACGCTGGACTTCCGCCCTCACGCCGAAGAGCTCAAGGACGCAAACACGCTCAAGGACTGGCTTATTGCAAAAGGCTTGATCCAGGCACAAGACCCGGTTTCTGAGACCGACTACCGGCACGCCATCGCCCTGCGCGAGGCCATGCGCGGAGTGATCGGGGCCAACAACGGGGCTCGTATTTACCCGGTCGACCTGGCGACGCTCAACGAGGCGGCTGCGGCAAGCCGGCTGCGGATGCGATTCGGGCCCGACGGCACGCCTCGTCTTGAACCTGAAGCGCCTGGGACCGTCGGCGCGATGGGCAAGCTCGTGGCGGCGCTTTACTCCGCGATGCAGGAGGAGGACTGGGCCCGGCTCAAGCTCTGCCACGCCTCCGACTGCCGCTGGGCCTTCTATGACCGCTCGAAGAACCATTCCAGCCGTTGGTGCGATATGGGATCGTGCGGCAACCGCGAGAAGGCCCGCCGCTTCCGAGAGCAGCATCGCCATCTCGCCTGACTTACGTTTGTGCCGGTGAACCGCACCCGCACCGAAGCCTTCAGCGACGGAGTCTTCGCAGTGGCCGCGACCCTGCTCGTCTTCTCGGTGCAGGTTCCAGACGTGAAGGCCAACCTCGGCCGGGCGCTTCTCGACCTATGGCCCGCTTATGCCGCGTACGTGGTCAGCTTCGCCACGATCCTTGTGATCTGGGTCAATCACCACAGCGTGATGGACAGCATCAAGTCGTTCGACCGACCGCTCCTCTACCTCAACGGAATGCTGATGATGGTCATCGCCGTAATCCCGTTTCCCACCTTTGTCTTCGCCAAATATCTGGTCGCCGGTCATGACGAGTCGGCAGCCGGAGTGGCTTATGGCATAACCATGACCCTGGCGTCCCTGCTGTTTGGGGCTATCGACTTGTACATCCGGCAGCGCCGGCTGATCACCGCTCGGCCCAGCTTTCTTGCTTTCTCGATCGGCCAGCTCTTCTATCCGATCGCGACCCTGATTTCGATTTTCAGCGCGCGCTTGGCGATCGTTTTGTACGGCGCCTTGGTCGTGTATTACGCCGCCTTCCCGCTCGTGACGGAACGCCAGAGCAGGCCGCGTTAGCGCGCCGCTGAGGAAGACTTCACCTCACGCATCGAAGACGCACTGCCGCCAAAGCGCACCGCGGTGACCTCGGCAATGATTCCAAGCGCCGTCTCCTCCGCGCCGCGGCTCCCCAGATCGAGGCCGATCGGACCGTGCACACGTGACAGCTGCTCTTCGGTGAACCCCTCTTTGCGCAGCGCGTCGAAACGATTCTGGTTGGTCTTGCGGCTGCCTATCGCTCCGATGTAGCCCGGCTCTTCCTTCAGCACCGAACGCAGCGCCGGAATATCGAACTTCGGATCGTGCGTGAGGATCACTACATACGTGGAGTTGTCGATGGTGATTTGCTTCAGGGCTTCGTCAGGCCATGCGACGACCACTTCGTCTGCTTCCGGAAATCTTTCCTGCGTGGCGAATTTCGCACGCGCGTCGATCACGGTAACTCGATAACCCATGAGCTTGGCCAGGCGATGCAGAGGGATCGCGATGTGGATCGCCCCGATGATCACGAGGTGCGGCCTGCGCCGAAATGGCTCCACGAAAACGTCTCCATCACGTCTTGCAAGCTCGCTTCCACGTGGCGTTCCCTGCACCAACTCGGCCTTTCCATCGACGAGATTCGTACGCAGCGTCGACGGTTCGTTCTTGTTGATGCGGTCGATCAGCTGACAGTGCACCGGGAGCAGCTGCTGGATGAAGACTTCTATGTGCCCGCCGCAGGCCAGGCCGACCCCGAATGCGACGTCGTCGCTCACGCCGAAGGCAGCAATCTTCGGTTCACCCGACTTCAGGACTTTCTGCGCTTCTTCGAAGACCGCGCCCTCGATGCACCCGTTGGAGACGGAACCGGCCATCTTGCCCGAGCGCGTGACCACCATCTTCGAACCCAAAGGCCTTGGGCTCGAGCCCCAGGTTTCGATGACAGTCGCGAGCGCGATGTCTTCTCCCTCGCGGGTCCACTGATTCAGCTCTTCGAGCACTTCTCTCATCGCGAACTCCTGCTGTCGAGCGAGGCCAGCAACCGGCCGAGGTCCTCGAGCGCCTCGACGTTATGCGCCGCCAAGAAGTCATCGCAGTACGGCAGCGCCGCCGCCATGCCTCGGGTCAGTGGTTGATATCCCGCCGAACCGAGAAGCGGATTCAGCCAGATCAAGCGATGTGCCGATCGGCGAAGGTGGATGAGCTCGGCGGCGAGACGAGTCGGATCCCCACGATCCCAACCGTCGCTGACGATGATCACCACCGAGCCGTGACCGAGGACACGGCGTGCCCAATGGCGATTGAAGTCACTGAGCGCATCACCGATGCGCGTGCCCCCGCTGAAATCGTGCACGCCCTTGCTGACTGATTCGAGCGCGCGGTCGACATCCCTGTGTCGCAGCAGCCTTGTGATCCGAGTCAAACGAGTCGAGAACACGAACGTCTCCAGGTCTTCTCGCCGCGCAACCGCGTGGGCGAAGATCATCAGCAGCCGCGAGTAACGCTCCATCGAGCCGCTCACGTCGCAGATCAAGACCAGGGGGCGACGGCGGACGCGCGGTCGCCGGCGGAACAGGGTCATCAGCTCACCGCTCGAGCGGATGGCGTGACGCGCCGAACGGCGCAGATCGATGCGTCCACCTCGCGAGGGACGGAGCCTTCGCGTTCGCCTTTCAGACACGCGCCACGGCGCTTCTTCGAGCAGCCTGCGCACCTGCTCGGTTTCGGCCCAGGTCATGGATTCGAAGTCCTTGTGACGCAGCAATTCTTCGGCGCTGTAGCCACTCGAGCTCGCTGGAAACTCTTTGATCTCCTGGTCGCGGCTCATCGGCGAAGCGGCGATCCCCAAGAAATCTGCCCAAGCCTTGGCCTTTTCCGGACGCATCGGCAACGGTCGGGCGCGACCGGGAACCATGCCCGCGGACATCCGTGGATCGGGTGGCGTCCAGAAGATCTCGAACGCGGCTTCAAAGGTCGGAATGTCTTCCTTCCGGCTGACGAAGACCGAGCGCAAGGCGTTGTGAAAGTCATCGCGATGCTTGAGATCGACGAGCCCGAGCGCGCGGGTCGCATCGGTCAAGCGACGCGGTCCGGCTTCGAGGCCGGCATCGCGAAGGAGTCGAGCGAAAGCGCCAAGACGCGGCAGCAGATCGGGGGTGATGTCAGGCACGCTGCGCCTTCTCGACCAGGGAGGGCACCTGCTCGCGGACTCGCTCCAGATCTTCCTGGTACTTGAGCGCGGCGCCCATGGTGGCCCCGACCAGACTGGCGTCGATATGAGCAGCGCCGAGCGCGGCGAGAGAGCGGGCCCAATCGAGCGTCTCGGCGACGCCTGGAACCTTGTACAGATCCATTCCGCGCAAGCCCTGCACCAGGGCCGCGACTTCGCGCGCCAGTCCATCGGCGGCCTCGGGCGCCCGCGCCCGGACGATCTCGACTTCTTTTTCCAGATCCGGATAGTCGATCCAGTGATAGAGACATCGACGTTTCAGGGCGTCGTGCACTTCACGCGTGCGATTGGAGGTGATCGCGACGAACGGCACCTGGCGAGCCTTGATGGTGCCGATCTCCGGAATCGAGATCTGGAAGTCCGACAGCAGCTCGAGCAAGAACGCTTCGAACTCTTCATCTGAGCGATCGATCTCGTCGATGAGGAGCACCGGCGGAATCGGGTCGTCGTTGTCGATCGCATCCAGCAAAGGCCGCCGCAGCAAGAACTCGGGACTGAAGATCTCGCGCTCTGCGAGCCGCCGGTCCTCACCCTCCCCCATCAGCCGGATGTGGAGCAGCTGGCGCGGATAGTTCCACTCATAGACCGCGTGCGCCAGGTCGATGCCTTCGTAGCACTGCAGCCGGATCAGCCGCGCATCGAGGACGTCGGCCATGACTTTGGCCGCCTCGGTTTTTCCGACGCCGGCCTCGCCTTCGATGAAGAGCGGCTTCTGCAGCTTGAGGGCGAGGAAGATCGAGGTCGCGAGCGAGCGATCGCCGATGTAGCGGCGCTCGCGCAGTCGGCGCTCGACGTCGTCGATGCTGGCCGGTGCCGTCACGTTGGTCAAAGAGTACGAAAACCCCGCGAAAAACTCGGATAGTCGCGACTAACCGAAGATCGATCAGCGAGGTGACTGGGCCGTTAGAGACCCAGCCACCCCGGGCGCATATTGGCTCAGAAAGGAAACGGGTGCGAGCCGCTCTGGACGGTGATCCAGCGCAACTCTGTGAACTCGTCGAGCACAGCCGTTCCGCCGAAGCGTCCGAAGCCGCTGTCTTTGGTTCCGCCAAACGGCATCTGCGGTTCGTCCGCGACCGTCTGGTCGTTGATATGAACGATCCCGGCTTCGATCTGCTGAGCGAGCGCCATCCCACGATCGGCGTCACCGGTGATGATTCCTGACGCCAGCCCGTACGGCGTCGCGTTTGCGCTCCTGATCGCCGCCTCGACGCTGTCCACGACCTCGATGGCGGCCACCGGACCAAACGTTTCTTTGCGCGCGAACTCCGAGTCGGCGGGGACGTCGGCCAGCAGCGTCGCTTCGTACACGTTGCCGTGTGCGTGGCCGCCGGCGAGAACTTTCGCGCCCTTCTTGACCGCCTCGTCGACGCGCTGTGTGACGAGCGCGACGGCGTCTTCGTTGATGAGCGGTCCGATGATCGTGGCCGGCTCTTTTGGATCGCCCGCCTTGAGGCCCTTCGTCTTGGCGGTCAGCCTGGAGACGAACTCCTCCGCGATCGGCTTCTCGACGATGATCTTGCGCGCCGACATGCAGATCTGACCCTGGTGAAGGAATGCTCCGAACGTGGCCGCGTTGACCGCGTACTCGGGATCGGCATCCGCAAGCACGATCAGGGGGTTGTAACCCCCGAGCTCGAGCACGATGCGTTTCAAATTCCGACCTGCCGCCTCCGCCAGCTTGCGGCCGGTTGCCGTCGAACCGGTGAAATTCAGGCGTCGCACCGCCGGGTTCTCGACCAGCTCATCACCGATCGGACCTGCCTGACCCGGCTCGTGTGTGACCACGTTGAGGGCACCCGGCGGAAGGCCTGCCTCTGTGAAGATCTCGCCCCAGAGCGTGCCTCCGGTGATGGGTGACCATTCGGACGGTTTGAGGACGACGCTGTTCCCGAGTGCGAGCGGAGCGGCGATGGCGCGCGCAGACAGAATCAGCGCCGCGTTCCACGGAGCAATCGCTCCCACCACGCCGACAGGCCGCCGCAGGCCCATCGCGAAGGCGCCCATATCGGAAGGGATGACCTCACCGATCGGCGCGTAGGCGAGTCCGGCTGCTTGTCGCAACAGATTGGGTACGAAACCGATCTGAAACATTCCGAATCCGAAAGTGCATCCGGTCTCGCGCGCGAGCAGCGCCACGACATCTTGCGACCGGCTTTCCAGCACGTCCGCAGCTTTCAGAAATACGCGCTGCCGGCCCGCGGGCGGAGTTTTCGACCACGTCCCAAATGCATCCGCGGCTGCAGCAACCGCTTTGGCCGCATCACCGCGCGAGCCTGCCGCGGCCAA
>DATLKH010000152.1:0-2697 GCA_035538475.1 Candidatus Dormiibacterota bacterium
GACGCTCCCACCACATGCGCGCTCGGAATTTGCAGCGCATCGAGCAGCCCGACCGCATCGGCCGCCATGTCATCGAGCGTGTAGGCGTGCTCGAATTTGGTCGAGAGGCCGCAGTCGCGGTTGTCGAATCGGATGACTTGAAATCCGCGACTTGCGAGCGTCTCGCAGAACCGCTCGTCCCAGCCGATCAGTTGCGAGCCCAGCCCAGAGATCAGGAGGAGTGGCGCCCCATTCGGGCTGCCGATGGTGTCGTATTCGAGCTCGATTCCGTTCGCGTCGGCGCGTGGCACGCAACCCATGCTACTAATCGGCTGTGGCAACTTCTCTAGCTCGGCGATCCGACGTGGACCGCCGCTTCACCTGGAATGCCGAGAGTGTCTTCGAGGACGGTGCCGGTTGGGACGCCGCTGTGAACACGATCCTTACCGCGCTGCCGGACCTGGCCGAGTTCAAAGGACACCTGAGCGAATCGCCCGACATGCTGGCGGACTGGCTCGAGGCGTCGGAGCGGCTGGACCGGCTGATGGACAAGGTCCGCATCTACAGCACGATGGAATATTCATGCGACGTCGGCGATCCGACCGCATCGGCCCACATCGATCGAGCTCGATCCGTGGCGGCGCAGCTTGGTGCGGCCGAGGCATTTGCGCTGCCGGAGATGCTCGCGATCGGCTTTCCGAAACTTCGCCAATGGGTGGAGACGTCGCCGCGGCTGTCCCACCTCGGCCATTACCTTGACCGTCTCGAAAAGCTGTCCACGCACATTCGCAGCGCTGAGGTGGAAGAGGTCCTGACGCAGGTCTCGGACCCGATGAACTCGGCCCTTCAAGCGCACAGCGTGCTGGCCAACACGGACATGAAGTTCGCGCCGGCCGTCGGGTCGGATGGTTCGACTCACAAAGTCGCGCAAGGCACGATCGCCGCGCTCATGACGAGTGGCGATCGCGAGTTGCGCCGCACGGCGTTCGAGAGCTATGCCGATGCGCATCTTGCGGCGCAACATGCGATGGCGGCCAGCCTGTCCGGTGGCGTGAAGCGCGACGTGTTCATCGCCCGAGCTCGCCGTTTTGGATCATCGCTGGAGGCGGCGGTCACGCCCAGCCACATTCCGGTCGAGGTGTTTCACAACACCATAACGACGTTCCGCGAAAACCTCGGCACGTGGCATCGCTACTGGCGGATTGCGCGCCACTTGCTGGGCGTGGACGAGATGAAGCCCTTTGACACGCGGGCCCAGCTCAGCAAGACGAGGCTTGAAGTGCCGTACTCGCAAGCCGTGGAGTGGATCGCGGAGGGCGTGTCGCCGCTCGGCGAGGACTATGTGGCGGTGCTTCGTCGCGGAGCCACGGTGGATCGCTGGGTCGACGTGTATCCGAATATCGGAAAGCGGATGGGTGCGTTTTCTTCGGGGTCGAAGGACACGCCGCCTTTCATCTTCATGTCCTACAACGACGACATCTATTCGGTGAGCACCCTGGCTCACGAGCTCGGACATTCGATGCATTCGTACCTTTGTCGCGGGACGCAGCCGTACGTGTATTCGAACTACGGGCTGTTCCAGGCGGAGGTGGCGTCGAACATGCATCAGGCGCTGACGCGGCGCCATTTGCTGGCGACACATCCGGATCCGGCGTTTCAGATGGCCGTGATCGATGAGGCGATGGCGAACTTCTATCGGTACTTCTCCATCATGCCGTCGCTGGCCCGGTTCGAGCTTTCGATCCACGAGCGCGTGGAGAAGGGCGGGGCGTTGACAGCCGATTACTTGAACGGGTTGATAGCGGATCTGATGATGGAGGTGTACGGATCGGAGGTGGTGGTCGATGCGCTCGATCGCGAGCGAATCGGATCGACGTGGGCGCAGTTCCACACGCACCTCTATTCGAACTTTTATGTGTATCAGTACGCAACAGGGGTCGCAGCGGCGGATCATCTCGTCGGGCGGGTGGCGTCGGGTGAGCGCGCGGCGGTGGAGGCGTATCGGGCGTTTTTGAGCAGCGGAGGTTCGATGTTTCCGCTCGAGGGGTTGCGGATCGCCGGCGTGGACATGACGTCGGTCGAGCCAATGCAGGCTGCTTTTGCGACCTTGGCCTTCTATGTGCAGCGATTGGAGGAGCTGGCGAAGACCCCTCCTTTCCTCGGATAGTCGCGACTTTCCGAATAGTCAGGCACGGCGGCGGCTCAGAGCTTGATCCGGAAAAGGTCTGAGTCGCGAATCTGAAATCCGAGCCTGGTGTAGAGGCGGTGCGCTGACTCGCGTTCGGGCCTGCGCGCGCATTGAAGCTCCGCGATCTGCGCGCCATGCCGGCGTCCGACTTCGAGGGCTGCCTCGACCAGGGCTTCGCCCACTCCCTTGCCCCGCGTCGCACCGTCGACGACGACCTCTTCGAGGCGAGCCTTGATCCAAAACGGAGTCGTGTAAACCACCACCGTGGTGGTGCCGAGAACTTTGTCTTTCTCCTTGGCCACCAGCAGAGTCACGGCCGGATCGGCGAGGAGGCGACGCAGGCGCTCGAGATCAGGGGGCTGCAGCGTCGGGTTCAGCTGCGGCAGGAGGCGCGCGAGTGCGGCCTGCAGCTCTGGCGTGGGCTCGTGCACTGCTTCGATCCGCATTGCCACACACTAAGGCTCGCGTGAATCTCGAGCTGAGCGCCTACCTCGTGCGCGGTGAACCCATCACGTATCAAGAGGCCGTTC
>DATLKH010000153.1:0-6610 GCA_035538475.1 Candidatus Dormiibacterota bacterium
ACGACCACAAACGCAGCGCGAGTCCGGCCCACATCAGGGTCAGAGAGGCCGCGAAAACAGCGGCGTTGTAGTCAAAAGCCGTCGCCCTGACTCTGACCACCGACACGGCCACCAGCGCCCCTGGAATCGGCGCAAGGCGAAGGATCAACAGGCTGCCACGGTCTGAAGAGGTGGCTTCAGACCGCCGGTTCAGGCCCTGCCTGAGTTCGAAGGCGACCCAGACGACGACGGTGACGAGCATGATCGCCGCCCAAACCGGATGGCCGGCAAAGGCGGGTCTCATCCCGCTAATCATCCGGCGTGCGGCAGGCGGCGGGACCTCGCTGCGGCGGTCCGAAAGTTACAACCGGCGCAATTGCCATCGTCCGGCCGTCGGCTGTTTTCACCAGCTGCCATCCGCTCTCGTGCACCTTGTAGTGATGCCTCGTGCAGAGGAGGAGCTGGTTCTCGATCTCTCCGCCACCACCGTGCAGCCAATGTTGGAGATGATGTCCCTCGCACATCGAAGCCGGCCGCTCGCATCCCGGCCACTGACAGTGTCGGTCCCGAGCAATCAGCGCCCTGCGCCGCGGTCCCCTGATGGTCCGCTCCGCCCGGCCCACGTCGATCACCACCGAGTCCTGCATCAGCACCCGCGTGAGGCTGCAGTCGCACGCCCAGCGCTCAACGGTCTTCGCCGAGATGGGCAGGGTGAACTCATTCTCGGCACCGGGTGCCCCGACCAGGGCGAGCAGGGTCTCGAGCGGAGCGGTGACTTGCATAGCAACGTGCTGCCTGCCGCTTGCGAATTCGACGATCGCGTCCCCATAGCGCCGCTCGGCATTGCGGTCATCGCCTGCGCCCGTCGGCTTCGCCAGCGGCTCGAGCGCGGTGCGGACGACCGCTCCTCCGACGGGATCGAGAATGCCACTGATGAGTAAGCACCCGTCCTGCGCGGTGCTCAGCTTGAGGCGGCGGTTTTCCACCAGCTCAGCCTGCTCGGCGGCATAGTCCTGGGCGTTCACCGAGTGCCGGTAGTGCATGCACTTGTAGTGGAAACGGCCCGGAGTGTTTTCCTTCGCGAGAGGCAGCAGTTTCGCTTCGTCGAAGTCGCCACGGACAGCGTTCGCGGTCCGAGCCATCACCGCAACGTGAGCGAACCCGATTACGCCCTCCTCCATCGCCTGCGTGCTTTGTTTCAACTCGCCCAATCGTTCGCCGACCGCCAAACGGTCGGCAGCGCCGGCTGACGTCATCCGGCAGTTGAACCGCAGCCAGTCGAGGGCGCTGTTGAAGCCCTCGTAGTCCCAACAAAGCGTCTCGCCGAAGCTCGCCGCGAGCTCTGAAAAACGCAGCTCGAGGCGATCGATCTGCGCCCGCAGCTCGATCAACTCTTCGCCCAGTCTTGCGCCTGCGGGCCCTGAACTGTCGACGAGTTGGAGCACAAATCGAATATAGAACACACGTTCGATATCGTCAAGATTCGTTTACAGCTTCGAGTTCGAAACGTGAGTCCAACGCAGCCGGCGCCCAGACCCGACCCGTTTGCGCATAACGCCCGAATCCGGCACGATTGGGCGAAGGATGACCCGACCTTCGCTGTACGAATTCGCCGGCGGCCGCGACGCCTTCATCGCCCTCGCGGCGGCCACCACCGAGCGCTGCATCGAGGACCGCGAGCTCAACCACGCCTTCTCACAAGGCCTCAGCCCCCGGCACAATGAAAACCTCGCCGCCTACTGGGCCGAGGTCCTCGGCGGACCGCCCAGCTACTCGCGCACCCTCGGGGGCCACTCCGCGATGCTCATCATCCATGCGGCCCATGGCGCGCCGGACGAGTGGGGCGATCGCTTCGAAGCCTGCTTCATCCAGGCGATGGACGACGCCGAGCTGCCGTCCGATCCAGAGTTCCGCAAGGCAATGGGCGATTACATCCACTGGGCGACGCGCGAGGTCAACTCCTACTCGCCCGAAGGCTCGACTGTCAAGCCGGACCAGCCGATGCCGCGCTGGTCATGGAACGGACTCGAAACCGATACCTGAAATGGCGCGCATCAAGATGGTCGAGGAGTCGGAGGCAGCGGGCGACCTGGCCGCGTTCTACGCGAACGCCAAGGCCCAAAGCCCCTCGAAGATCGTTCCGGAAATCCTGCGCACGATGAGCCTGCGACCCGATTTCCTCTTTGCGATCGACGCCGCATCGAAGATGCACTTCACCGAAGGCGCGCTCACGATAGCCCAGCACGAGATGATCGCCTCGTACGTTTCGGCGCTCAACCGCTGCCGTTATTGACTCAGCTCACATACGTGGTTCCTGCAGTTGCAGGGAGAGAGCTACAACCAGGTGGCGCAAGCGCTGCGGAACGGCGATATCGAGGGGGCGAACCTCGATGAAAAGCACAGCAAGTTGATGGCCTTCGTCAAGACCGTCAACGATCACGCGTACAAGGTCACGGACGCGCAGGTGCAGCGATTGCGCGAGGTCGGATGGACCGACGCACAGATTGCGGAGGCGGTTTACGACACCGCTCTGTTCAATCTCTTCGTCCGACTCGCCGACGCTTTCGACATCGAACCGCCGGCCAAGTACGAGGCGGACGGGATTCCGGCTGCGGTCAGGCCGGAGTCAGGTCGGTGAAGTCGTTGATGATGACCTCATTGGTTCCGCCGTTCGTTCCACCGAGGCCCCAGCTCTTCGCATAGGGCAAAGTCTGCTGCGAGACCACGTTTCCTGATCCGTCGCGTGTGATCAACGTGGTGGTCCCGTGGAGCGAGACACCGACCAAGCGCCGCGCCTGAGTGGCGAACTTCGGCAGGAACAGCGTGAGCTGCACTCGATCGAAGCTGTACGTCTTCTGAATGCTCTTGCCAGATGCGATGTCGCCGTTGATCACGTCGGTGAATTCGGCCAGCGCATCACCAGTCGCACCCTGGCCGGCGAGCTGCAAATCGTGAGCGCGCCGAGCCTCCGACTCGATCACAAGGTCGAGCACCACGTCATGCGCCCACCTGTCCGCCGTGGCCTGATTCATCGACGAGTCGAAGGCGACGACACCGGACGGGATGTCAACCGGCGGTATCTGCGGCAAGATCCACACTCTCGCCGTCGCCGAGGTGGGAGCCGTGTTGCCCGGCGGCGGAAGTGCCGCAGCCGCGTGTGTCGAGGTCCAAAGGGCGAGGCTGGGTCCGGAGCCCACCGTCAGCACCAGCTTGGGTCGCGAGCCGTCGGGCAGCTCCGGCGCGGGCTCGGGACCATATGTCGCCGCCATGGCAGCGACCGGCAGCGCACTCGTCAGCACGAATGCGAGGCCAAGCGCCCCGGGCGCCGCCCAGCCCATCCGGCGCAACACCGCGAACGGGCCGCCCGCCTTCTCGAAAGGTTCGAGCATACGGGCCAGCGCGAAGCGGCCGGCGCAGGCAAAGACGAGGCTGGCCAGGATTGCCGTCTTGGTCCAGAACTCGAGCGTCGTGGGGCCGAGCAAAAGGACCGAGAGGAACGCCACGATGACGCCAAAAACAAACCGCGCGACTGGACCGTCGGGCACAGTGCGCGGGTCCGGGATCATGAAGAACGCGAAGATCAGGACCTCCGGCGAGGTGACGAGGACCTGCCACAGATCTCGCCCGCACAGCGGTGTCGCGTGCCAGCTGGCGACCATGCAGTGGTCCGGCACCGGCGCGAGGGCATAGGCCGTGAACGCGGTGAATGCAGCCATGAAGCCGAGCTCGAGGCCGAGCAGCTTCAGCTCCTTGGCGATCGCCAGTCCGCCTCCGATCAGGATCGCGTAGGTCACGATCATCCACGGCCCCATCGGAATCCACCACAGGTCCTGCGGTTCCGTGTACTGCGGTCCCAGCGCGACGAAGGCGAGGACGAGGCCGAGGTTGGACGGATTGAAGATGTGCCGCCCTTTCCATCGGATCAAATATTTCGAGGCCATCGAGACGGCGACCACGCCGATGAAGATCCAGATTCCGTGCGTGCTCCACCATTGGCCGTGGTATGTGCCCGGCACGCGCAGGATGAACGCGGTGCTGTTGCCGGTGAGGAGGCCGCTCGCCGGCCACATGATCACCTTGTCCTTGAAAAAGCCGACGCCGAACTCGATCAGCGCGCCGACCGCGAGCGAGATGAGGATCTGCGCAACCGAGAGACGGAAGTCCAGCACGGTCTGACCGAGCACTTGCAGAGTGAGCAGGACCGCGGCCACGTGCAGGCGTGGATCGCGGAGGCTGGGGAGCAGGACCGGATAGGCGCGTCCTCGAATGGTCACCGAGGGCTTGCGAGCCGTCGCCATGGCTAGGTAACGGACATGATATGCACGCCGTTACAGGAGTCGAACTCGAGATGCGCGCTCTGATCTGGGCCGTCGCCGCCGGGATGCTCATGGTTGCGTGCGCCCCTCCCTTCGGATTGGGTGAGCCCTCGCGACCCGCCCTCGAGCAGGGAGCTCGCAACTCGCTCAGCGCCACGAAGAGTTATGAGATGACCGGCACGTACGTCGAAGGCGGGAGCTCCTGGACGATCGACCTGCAGGTACAGCACCCGGGCGCCGAGCACGTCAAGGTCAACGGGCCGGTGCAGCTCGAAGCCATCGTGGTCGGCGGTCAGCCGTACTTCCGAGGTCAGCAGTTTCTCGAAAGCTACCTTGGATCCGATGCCCAGTCGCAAAGCCTGGTCAAAGCGGCCGGCAACGCGTGGTGGAAGGGGCTTGCAGCGCAGCCGCCCCAACTGCCGGAGCTGACAGATGGCGCCGCGTTCCGAGCGTTCTTCATGGGGTCGGCGGTGGCGACGCGCACTGATCACGTCATGGTGGATGGAGTCGACACCGTCGAGTTCACGGGACAGCGCGCAGATGTCTACATCGCCGAAGCCTCACCGAACCGTCTCATACGGATCCATATGAATAAAGGTGTGGTGGTCGACGGAATCGGTGAGGGTGATCTGCACTACGCCAACTACGACAACGACTTTCACATCGTCGCGCCGAGCGATGTGATCGATTTCTCCAATCTCTCGACGCTCCCGCCCCTCTACACCGTGCTGAGCGTTGATACCTCAGGGTGCTCATCTCCGTGCGTCGTTTCGGCCCAACTGAAAAACCTCGGGGGTCCGACGGGTGCAAAGGCGCCTTCGACCGTGACATTCACGATGAAGGACACGGCCTCGAATCAGGTACTCGGAAGCTGCAAGGCAACCGTGTCCCCAGACGTCGGGTTCAACGGAATCGCCACGGTCGGCTGCACGATTCCCAATGTCAGCGGCCAGCACAACGCGGCCGTCGTAACGGCGACCGCGGACAATCCCGGTCGCGCGTAACCTGGTTTCCCGTGCGTCGACTGCAGGGGTTGCTCCTGGCTTGTTTGATGCTGCTCGCTGCGTGTGGGAACGGCGGTGCGGTGGCAAAGAACCCGTTGGTGCAGCAATCGCCTCAGACGCCGCGTCACGTATTCCTCATCGTGATGGAGAACCACAGCGCCAATGAGGTGATGCGCGGTCAGTACACAGCGTCGCTGGCGGCGAAGTACGGCGTGGCCGCGAACTATCACGCGATCGCGCATCCGAGCGTTCCGAACTACCTGGCTCTGACCTCTGGCAACACGTGGAGCATTCAAGACGACAGCTATTACGTGCTGCCCAAGCGAGATCTGGGCACGCAGCTCACGAGCGCGGGAGTGAGCTGGAAGGCATACATGGAAGCGATGACTGCGGGCTGCCTCAACAGTCCGGTCCCCTACGATCCAGGGCATAACCCGTTTGCGTATTACGGCGGCCACTGCCCACCGAACGTCGTGTCGCTGACCCCGCTCGAGACCGATCTGCAATCGAACACGCCTCGGTTCACGTGGATCACGCCTGACCGCTGCCACGACACCCACGACTGCTCCATGTCTGTCGGCGACGCCTGGCTTCAGGAAGTGGTGCCGCTCATCCTCGACTCGCCGGCGTGGAAGTCGAACGGCGTGCTGTTCATCACGTGGGATGAGGACGATGGGAGCACGGACAACACGGTCCTCACGCTCGTGATCGCGCCCAAGGCGAAGCATGTCCGCAGCACTCACGCGTACAACCACTACTCGCTGCTGGCGACGATCGAGGATCTGCTTGGCGTCGGCCGCCTCGGTCAGGCCGCGTCGGCGCCGGCAATGACCGACCTGGTGAATTCCGGATAGTCACGAGCGAGCATCTGACCGCCTCCACCGCTGACCGCCTCCATAGTTGCAGCGATGACGCGATTTATGGCACGTTTTTACTCTCAAGGCTTTCGGCTGCAATTGGGGTTTCGCAAGGAGGTAGTGGTGGTGGGAAGAGTTCGTCTCTTGGTCGCGGCAATTCCGCTCGCCGTAGTCCTGATGCAAGCCTCGCCCGGCGTGGCGGGCACAAACATCCGGGTCACGCACGACCAGGGGAGCACCTATGTGAGTGCCGACCAGCTCGCCGGCGGAACGTATACGGACAACGTACTGATTCGCTGCGGAACCGACAGGCGGCCGCAGAACGAACCGACGATCGCCATCGACCCGCGCAACACCGCCGTGCGGACCGCGGGGAGCAACGAGTACTGCACCGTGCCGAACACTCACGACGGGTGGGCCGGCTTCTACCGTTCGGACAGCGGCGGCGCCAGCT
>DATLKH010000154.1:0-2863 GCA_035538475.1 Candidatus Dormiibacterota bacterium
GTCGGGTCCTCTTCGGAGAGGCGCTGCAGCGCAAGGCCTAGCTTCTCCTGGTCGGCCTTGGTCTTCGGCTCGATCGCGACTGAGATCACAGGCTCGGGGAAAGTGATCGACTCGAGCACGATCGGATGTGCTTCATCGCTCAGCGTGTCGCCGGTCGTCGTCGTCTTCAAACCGACGGCGGCCGCAATGTCACCCGTGAAAACCTCATCCACGTCCTCGCGGCGAATCGCGTGCATGCGCAGGATGCGGCCAATCCGCTCGCGCTTGCCGGTCGACGCGTTCATGACCGAGGAACCTGCCCTCAGGCGACCCGAGTAGACGCGGAAGAACGTCAGCTTGCCGACCCCCTGGGGGTCCATCTGGATCTTGAAAGCCAGTGCCGCGAACGGCTCGGCGTCATCGTGCTCACGCACCGCGAGCGCACCGGTCTTCGGGTCCGTGCCCTCGACCGCCGGCACGTCAGCCGGCGACGGCAGGTAGTCGACGACCGCGTCGAGGATCGGCTGCACGCCGCGGTTCCGCAGCGCAGCGCCGCACAGCACCGGCACGAGAACGCCGGCCACAGTGCCGCGTCGCAGCGCCGTCCGGATCTCCTCTTCGCTGATGTCCTGCTCTTCCAGGTACTTGTGCATGACGTTGTCGTCGAAATCCGCCACGGCCTCGATCAGGTCGTGCCGGTACTGCGAAACCATGTCCTGCATCCCGGAGGGAATCTCCGGCGACTCCGTCGACTTGGTGCCGAGGTCGTCGGTGTATACGACGGCCTCCTTGCTCAACAGATCGACGTAGCCCTGGAACGAAGACTCAGACCCGATCGGCAGCTGAATCGCAACCGCGCGCGCGCCCAGGCGCTTGCGGATGGAGTCCAGCGAACCGAAGAAATCGGCTCCGATCCGGTCCATCTTGTTGATGAAGGCGATGCGGGGCACGCCATAGCGGTCGGCCTGGCGCCACACCGTTTCGGACTGCGGCTCGACTCCCGCGACGGCGTCGAAAACCGCCACCGCGCCGTCCAGGACGCGCAGCGACCGCTCCACCTCGACCGTGAAGTCCACGTGTCCGGGTGTGTCTATGATGTTGATCGCGTGGTCGCGCCAGTTCGCGGTGGTTGCGGCCGACGTGATCGTGATCCCGCGCTCCTTCTCCTGGACCATCCAGTCCATGGTCGCGGCCCCTTCGTGGACCTCGCCCATCTTGTGGATGCGGCCCGCGTAGAAGAGGATGCGCTCGGTCGTAGTCGTCTTGCCTGCGTCGATGTGCGCCATGATTCCGATGTTTCGGACCTTGTCGATGGCGACGGGACGCTCCTGCATTTTCAGTGCCACGTTCATCTCTCAGTACCTGAAATGACTGAAAGCCTTGTTGCTTTCGGCCATCCGGTGAGTCTCCTCTTTGCGCTTCACCGCTCCGCCGGTGTTCTGCGCAGCATCGAGAAGTTCGAAAGCGAGCTTCTCGCTCATACTCTTCCCGCCACGCTGCCGCGCGAAACGGATGATCCAGCGGCGCGCCAGAGCGAGCCGGCGTTCCGGCCGGATCTCGACCGGCACCTGGTAGGTCGCGCCACCGACACGCCGAGGCTTCACCTCGAGCAGCGGCGTGGCATTGCGGAGCGCGAGGTCGAAGACCTCCAGCGGCTCCTTCTTGGCTTGCTTGCTGGCGCGGGTCAAGGCGTCGTAAACGACCTTTTCTGCGGTCGAGCGCTTGCCGCGCGTCATCACCACGTTGACGAACTTGGCGATCGCCTCCGACTGATATACGGGGTCGGGCGCGATGACACGCTTGACGGGACGGCTTCGACGAGGCATTAAGCTGCCGCCTTTCCCTTTTCCCGCTTGGCTCCGTACTTCGACCGGGCCTTCTTTCGGTTTCGGGTGCCGGCTGTGTCGAGGGTGCCGCGGATGATGTGGTAGCGCACGCCGGGAAGATCCTTGACGCGGCCGCCACGAATCAGCACCACCGAGTGCTCCTGGAGGTTGTGGCCGATACCGGGAATGTAGGCCGTGACCCCGATGCCGGTGGTCAGGCGTACGCGAGCCACCTTGCGGAGGGCGGAGTTCGGCTTCTTGGGTGTTTGGGTGTAGACGCGCACGCAGACTCCCCGCCTCTGCGGTGAGCCGCGCAGCGCGGGCGCCTTAGACTTCGCTCTGGCCGCCTTGCGCCCAAGACGGACCAGCTGCTGGATGGTTGGCAAAGCTTCTCCGAATAGCGGTTTGAATCCCAGGCGGCATTAGCCGGCTGGGCGACGAACGATGAGTATACCCAAAACCCACTACTTCGAAGCTCGACCGGTCGTGGCCTCGCGGCCCCGGACGGTCCGCCTCGTGATCGGCGACCTGAAGCTCGATTTCCAGGCTGATCGGGGCGTTTTCGGCTCGAAGGGAGTCGACCTCGGCACGATCGTCCTGCTCAAGGAGGCTCCCCCGCCACCTCGGGCCGGCGAGCTGCTGGATCTTGGCTGCGGATACGGTCCGATCGCGATCACGCTCGCTCGGCGCTCGCCGGACGCCAAGATCTGGGCGGTCGACGTGAACGAGCGGGCGCTCGAGCTGACCCGGGTCAACGCCGAAGCGTCCGGCACCAACAAGGTGACCGCGGCGAAACCGGAAGACGTGCCGGCGGCCACCCGGTTCGACGCCATCTATTCCAACCCGCCCGTTCGGGTGGGCAAGGCGCCCCTGCACGCACTGCTCATGGAGTGGCTGCCGCGCCTCAAACCAGAGGGCGCCGCATTCCTGGTCGTCCAGCGCAACCTCGGATCAGATTCGCTCGCCGCCTGGCTCGTGGATCAAGGCTTTTCCATCGCCCGCCTGAAGTCGAAGAAGGGCTACCGGGTGCTGGAGGTTCGGCCCGGCTCTAGTGAGGG
>DATLKH010000155.1:0-2836 GCA_035538475.1 Candidatus Dormiibacterota bacterium
CGCAACAACCACCAAGCCGTCAATCCGTTCAACACCAAACCGGAAATCAACGCGCAGGCGGCGATTCCAATCCGAAATTCAGTGAGGTGCACCATCACGAACGCGGAAGCGTTGACGGCGAGAATGCCGATGGGCGTGATCACGCCCAAGCCGAGCAGCAGGAACTCTCTAAGTCGTCGAGTTGTGAGGTTTTTAGTGGCCGCAGCCGCAGGCCTGCGCGCTGCCGGCGTCATCGCCGGTGTCGAACGAGTGACCGCATGAGCATGAGTGCACCGCGTTCGGGTTGTGCACCGTGAATCCGGCGCCCATCAAGCTGTCGACGTAGTCGATCTCCGATCCCCGAAGATAGTTCACGCTGAAGTCGTCGACGAGGATCTGAACACCATCGTGCTCGACGACGATGTCCTCGGCTCGGCGCATGTCATCGAAGGCCATGCCGTACTGCATGCCGGAGCAGCCGCCGCCGCTCACGAAGACGCGCAGCGCCAACTGCGGATTCGCCTCTTGCGCCAAGAGCTGCTTCAACCGGTTCTGAGCTTCGGGGGTGAGTGAGACGACAGCTTGTTCGATCACGTGGGCGATGTTACCACGGGGCTCCGAGGCAGCCGGTTGTTAACGCCGGCCGATCTTGAAGCCCCTCTTGTCCTTCGATTCGGCTCCGGTGGTGCCGGCAATCATGGTCGCAAGCTGCTCGACCCCCCGCGAAATCTCGCTCTTGGGATCGGTCAGCACGAGGATCTCGCCCTTCACCGCCGCTTCGTCCGGTTTGGTCCCGTCGAACCCGATTTCGACAGCCAGGTCCTGTTTGAGCGTCCGAACGACGTCCTCGCGGCCCACGACCGACTTCGGCACCTTGTTGTTCAAGGCGAGGATGACCCGCCCGGGCACGATGTTCAAAACGTTCGTGAAGATGTTCAGAAGCTCGCCCACGTCCTTCAACGAAGACAGCTCGGGGGTCACCAGGACCAGCACGCGCTGCGAGTGGTCGAGCACGCTGATCACGATGTCCGTGAAGGCCACGCCAAGGTCGAAGACGATGTACCGGAACGCGTTGACCAGGATGCCCATCGCCCGGTTGACCAGGTCGACCGTGATCAGGTCCGCCTGCTCCGCCCGCAGCACGCCTGGCAGCAGCATCATGCCGCCGGGATGGTGCAGGATCGCGCCGAGCACCGCCTCTTCGAAGTTCTGAGCCGGCACCTGGCTCGCCGCCGCAAGACATCCGGTTGGCGTCAGGTAAGAGATCAAGGCCGCGTGGTTGTAGGGCAGGGCAAGGTCGACCAACAGGACCTCGCCCGGGAAGCGTCGGGCGAGGGATGCAGCCAGGTTGACCGCGATCGTGGTCCGGCCTGACCCACCTTTGGGCGAATACACGGCGACCGTGGACGCCGCCTGCTCGGGCGCCACCATCCGGGCGCGGGCGATCAGGTTGGGCAGCGTGTCCTTGCGCTGCTCGACGAGCTTGGTCAGCTCGATCATCGCGTCCGATTCGGCCGGGACCGTTTCGTAGAGGGTCTTCCGGTCGAGCGTCAAGAGCTTGCAGTCCTCGAGCGCGCGCACGCTGGCGGTCCGAGTGTCCTCCGAGATCAAGGCCATCTCGCCGAAAAAGTCGTCTGGGCCCATCAGGGCGATCGTGATCGTGTGCCCCGGCGACTCCTCGACGTAGACCTCGCACCGGCCCGACTCGACGATGAACATCGTGTCGCCCGGATCGCCCTGGTGGACGATCACCGATCCCCTGGCCGCCGAGGTCGGCTGGAGGCGGCGGGCGAGGGCGTGGAGGATGTTGTCGGGCAGCGTGAAGAAGATCGCGACGCGCTCCAGGATCTGGAACCGCCGGCGCAACTCATCCGGTGAGCCTGTCGTCGAGTGCTCGAAGTCGCTCACGCCGAAGGGGAATTATAGGTATGGGGTTTCGCGGTTCTGCCCCGAGCAAGGCATGGTTCTGGCCGTTGGTAGACTTACCCGCTGCCGGTCCCGTGGTGTAGCCTGGCCAAACACGCGGCCCTGTCAAGGCCGAGAACGCCGGTTCGAATCCGGTCGGGACCGCCATCGGCTCCAGCCACTGTGGGATAAATACGTCGACTCGGAGAGGTGGCTGAGTGGTTGAAAGCGGCGGTCTCGAAAACCGTTATGGGTGGTTTCGCCCATCGAGAGTTCGAATCTCTCCCTCTCCGCCACCAGTCCTGGGTACGGGTTCCTGCGCTTGCTCAGTCGAGCACGCAGTCCTTCTGATGTTCATTGCCTTCACATCGCTGAACGTCGCGCGCTATCCGGCGGCCGCCGCGAGTTCGGGTCCGAGGCGACCGCGGGCTTTACAGCGATTGGCCGCGAAACACCACAGTCGTAGTACCGCATGAGGCGGCGTTGCATAAGTAGGTTTGCTTATACCGCCTGTGCCGGCGGTGGCGGTCGGCAGCCGAATTGAATCACTGGAGTAATGGCAATGCACCCAATTAGGCTTGCAATCGTTGGCGCCTTCGCCGCGATCGCGATGACCGTTGCGGGAGCTGGCGCCGCGTCAGCGCAATCGAACAACCAGTCAGGGCTGGTCAACGTAAACGTCTCTAACGTCACAGCGCAGATTCCGGTCTCGGTCGCAGTACCTGTGGCCGTGGCTGCCAACGTATGCAACACAAACGTCAACATCCTGTCGACCCAGCTGCAGAACGGACCTGTTACCTGTACCGCGACGAGCAACTCGCGTGCTCTCGACACCGCGGTCGCGACCGCAATGACAGGCGGTGGCGGCGGCAGTAACAACCAGCAGGGCCTGGTCAACGTCAACCTGTCGAACATCAAGGCGCAGATCCCGGTCTCCGTCGCTTTGCCGATC
>DATLKH010000156.1:0-2704 GCA_035538475.1 Candidatus Dormiibacterota bacterium
GGAACCTGCTCCGGGAGGCATACCAGGCCCTCGACTCCGGCCGCGGTGCCGGAACCAACCGGACGACGGTCGGCGCTTACCGCCGGTAGTCTTTCGTGAGTTGTCGTTAGCAAAAAGTCGCTTCTTTCTGATCCGGCACGCGGACGTCGAGAACCCGAACCGCATTCTTTACGGGCATCTCGAAGGCTTTCATCTCAGCAGCCTGGGACGCGCGCAGTCCGAGGCGATGGGTGACGAGCTGAAAGACGAGGGGCTCACGCGCATCGTGCACAGCCCATTGACCCGTGCAGTGGAGACGGCGCAGCTCATCAATGAACGGCTGACGCGACCAGCCGTGCTCGAGGTCGACGCGGCGCTTCGCGAGGCGGAGTTCAGCCGGTACCTGCAGGGCGTGCCTTACTGGCAGGTCCCTCTGCGTCGCCCGCTCTGGTTCGTGCACAAGGTCAAGCGCGGGCTCTTACCAGGCGACGAGACGATCGAGAACATGGGAAACCGCGTGCTGAACGTGGTGCGCAGATTGGCCCGGGAGCATCCCGGAAACACGATCGCCCTGGTCAGCCACGCCGATCCACTGAACGCCGCGTGGATCTTGCTCGACCGCCGGCCCCAGATCGAAACCGAGATGCACCGGAGTGGGATCGGCAAGGCAGGCATGCTCCGGCTCGAGCTTGAGGGCGAGACTCCGGTGAGCTGGACTTACATCAAGCCGCCACATGTCGCAAAGCCGGCGACCGCAGCCGCATAACCCGCTGCGTTTTCCCGACGGGTTTCTGTGGGGCACCGCCAGCGCCGCATACCAGGTCGAAGGCGACAACAAGAATGCGGATTGGTGGGAGTGGGAGAACGAGCCAGGACACATCGCCGAGGGCGCCACATCCGCGATCGCGTGCGATCACTATCACCGTTACCGGGAAGATTTCGCACTGCTGCGTGAGCTGAACCAAAACGCGCATCGCCTTTCGATCGAGTGGTCGCGGATCGAACCGAGCGAAGGTGTTTTCGATGCCGGCCAGATCCGCCACTACCGCGATGTCTTAGGCGAACTGCGCGGGCAAGGGATCATGCCCATGGTCACGCTTCACCACTTCACGAATCCGATCTGGTTCAGCCGCAAGGGTGGATGGACTGCCGCAGGCTCAGAGCATGCGTTCATGCCGTTCGTCCGGCGCGTGGTCGACGAGCTCGGCGATCTCGTGGGCATGTGGTGCACCATCAACGAGCCGAGCATTTACGCGGCGAACGGCTGGATCTCCGGCGAGTTTCCACCTGGCCGTCGCGGCGACCTGTCGGGACAGTTCAAGGTGACCCGCAACCTGCACCGTGCCCACCAGCTCGCGTACGAGGCGATCAAGCGCCGCTGGCCGGATGCCCCGGCCGGGCTCTCGCACCACAAATTTCTGTTCATTCCCGCATCCGACGCCCGCTCCGATCGATACGCGACTCGCGCCGCCCAGATGGTCGTCGACCGCTGGCCGGCCCGGCAGGGCCAATTGCGCAACATCGTGGCCGCGTCGAGCGACTACATCGGAATCGCGCATTACTGGGGACAGAATGCCGCGTTCGCTCCGGACCGGCCCAAGGACCTGTTCGTGCGCCGGTTCAACCCTCCTGGCTTGCGCGTGACCGATTTCGGCTTTGGCTCGGACCCATCATGGATGCGACCCGTCCTCAACGAGCTGCGCCGGTACAACAAGCCGGTGTACATCACAGAAAACGGCATCGCGACCAAGGACGACGCCTGGCGCGAGACGTATCTGGTTCAAATCCTTTCCGCTGTGCACCAGGCCATCGAAGACGGGGTCGACGTCCGCGGTTACTTCCACTGGACGAACATGGACAACTTCGAGTGGGCGCGCGGCTACACGGCACGTTTCGGGCTGATTGCCGTCGACCGCAAGACCATGGAGCGAACGGTGAAGCCGAGCGGCCGGCTGTACGCGAGGATCGCCACCGCGAACGCTGTGCCGGTCCTTGACTAGACTCCCGTAGGTGGGCTGGAAGTCCGCGGCCATCGGCGCGTCGGCGATCGGCGTCGGAGCGGTCGTCGTGCTGTCGCTCTACTGGGGCCTGCAGCACACCGCCCTTTCGAATCCGCCGGTGCTGGGCCGGGCGGCACCACGACTGGCGATTGAAACCGCGTCGGGCGAGCAGGTGCGCGTGTGGGAGCTTCAAGGCAAGCCGGTGGTGCTCAATTTCTGGGCGTCTTGGTGCGGACCGTGCATTGCTGAAGGCGGTGTGCTGGCCGGCGCGGCCACGTCCAACCGCGGCGTGGCGTTCGTCGGCGCGGACAACCGCGATTCGGCAAGTGGATTTCAGGCGTTCGAGCAGCGACATCCACATCCGTATCCGGCTGGGCCGATCGTCACCGGGTCATATCAGGAATACGGCGTGGCGGGACTGCCGGCGACGTTCTTCATCAACGCGCAGGGCATGGTCGAGGCGTCCTTCACCGGCCCACTCGACGCGGCAACGCTGACCCACTATCTGGGCTTGATCTCGACATGAACGTGCTTGTCAGGTGGGGGCTGCCCGGCGTCGTGGTCGCGGCCTGCATCGGCTATCTCATCTATTCCGCGTCGGCAGGTTCGACGCCGTACTACCTCACCGTTTCGCAGCTGCGGTCCAACCCTCACTCCGGTGACGTGCGCGTGGCAGGTGTGGTGCAGGACGACGTGCAGCGGACGGATGGCGGACTGCACGTGAC
>DATLKH010000157.1:0-10509 GCA_035538475.1 Candidatus Dormiibacterota bacterium
CCAGCGCGATCAGCAAGAGACATCCCGCCGCGACTGCGACGATCTGCCAGTTGATCCGCCTCATGCGGTGCGGAGCTCGCGCAAACGAGGATCGAGCAGCAGCTGCGATGCGATGGCAATCGATTCCAGGAGCAACAGCAGAACGCCGAGCGCCAGCGCCGATGCGATGGCGAGATCGGGATCGGGACGCGCCGCCGTCCCCGGGTCGTGGAGCCCCAACGAGAGCAAGAGGAGCGAGCCGACGCCCGGAAACCCGAAGAAGAACTCGACCAGCGGCAAGGCACCGACCACGACACGAATCGAATTGAGCCAGCTCGCCAGCAATGCGGTGGAGGAGGGCCTGACGATATAGCGGGTCGACACGACGCGTTCGGGCAGACCGCGGGAGCGAGCCGCCCTGACGTGATCAGCAGTCGCCTCCAGCGAAAGCGCGACTCGAGCCTGCCGGTACACATACGCCGCCGGCCTGATGCCAAGCACGACCACCGCCCAGAACACGCTCAGCGCATTGATCTGCGCATAAGCCGCGCTGATCCTCTGGCCCGTGAATTCGTAAAAGAGCGCCTGCAGCTCCTGAGCCAGGATCGCGACCATGAAAGTTGGGAGCACCCAGACGGCAGTGCTCAGCACGCCCGCAAATCGCAACCCCGACATCGGCTGCCGCGTCACGACTATCGCGCCGAGTAGCCCCGCGCCCGTGCCGAAGACGATGGCCAGTGCGATCAACCAGAGGCTCAATTGAGCTGCGGCCGCGACGGTTGAGACGATGTGCTGAACAGAATCGTGTGAGGTTTGCCCGGTGCCTCCGGTCACCGCCGCGTTGGAGTTGGCCGCCAGCGTCACCAGCAGCCACGCCACAGCGAGCACCGCGGCGGTTTGAAAGCAAAAGCGCACCAGAACTCGCGTGGCGGGCCAAATCCGGCTGTCGGCCGTAAGGAATAAAAGGGCTCCGCCCGCGATCCCGATCAACAAGGCAAGGTTCAACCAGAACATGAGGAAGACTGCTGATTATCGACATGGCGCTGGCTGATCTGGATTTCGCCTACCTCACTACGGTCGGGCGAAAGTCGGGACGACCGCGAACCATCGAGATCTGGTTCGCTCTCG
The DNA here is from genome assembly GCA_035538475.1 of Candidatus Dormiibacterota bacterium. Classification (GTDB taxonomy): domain Bacteria; phylum Chloroflexota; class Dormibacteria; order Dormibacterales; family Dormibacteraceae; genus 40CM-4-65-16. Next base: position 1,108 of record DATLKH010000157.1, read on the forward strand.
ATGGCGACACCGTTTACCTCTTATCGGGTGGCGGCGACTCCGCGCACTGGGTGCGCAACCTTCAAGCCAACCGCCAAGCCAAAGTGCGGCTCGGCCGCAAGACTTATTCCGGCACCGCGCGCTTTGTTGAAGGCCAGCCCGAGGACAGAACCGCCAGGCGCATGCTCGCCGCCAAGTACGAGGCCTGGGAGCCAGGCAAACGCCTGAGCTCCTGGGCCCGCAACTCGCTCCTGGTTGCTATCGACGTCTCACGGTGACGGGATGATGCCGGGGATCGCGTAAGCCTCGATCATCGCGAGGATACCCATCGCGCTGGTCAGGATCAGGCTGTAGCCGATGACGCGGCGGAAGATATCGCCCTCGGCTCCAACCTTGTTCACGCCGGCCGCACCCACTGACAGGTTTTGAGGGCTGATCATCTTGCCCATCACGCCGCCAGACGAGTTGGTCCCGGCAGTGAGGATCGGACTCACGTTGCCCAACTGCTGCGCGGTCTGTGCCTGCAGTGGTCCGAACAGCGTGTTTGATGAGGTGTCGCTTCCGGTCAGGAACACACCAAGCCAGCCCAGAAACGCGGCCACAAACGGGAATATGAATCCCGTTTTCGACAGTGCGATCGCGAGGCTCGCTGTCATTCCGGAGTAGTTCATCAACTGGGCGATGGCAAGGATCAGCGCAATAGTGGCGATCGGCAGCGCGAGCTGCTTCATAGTGCGCCAGTACACGCCAAAGAAGTTGAGCTTCGCACCTGCCAGCAACATGAGGAGGTAAGCCACTACGCAGGCGTAAAGGACGAGCGATCCGGCGGCGGCCAAAAAGTTCCAGTCGAACGCGAGGGGATAAGCCGTCGACTTCTTGACGATTGGGCTCTCGCGGAAGATCAATGAGGCAGGCTGACCCTTCTTGTCGAGCTCGTAGGTACCGGGCCATAGGAAGTTCCAGTCGGGGAACTTGAAAGCTTGACGGTCTTTACTGGGTAGTGGTCCGATCCAGGGCTCCGGACACAGCGCCCATCCCGGCGAACCGCACTTCAAATCCGAGGTGATGTTCGCAGGCGAATGCAACGCCGACTTTGGGTCTCCCACGGGATGACCCGACCACCAAGGAAGGTTTCCCATCTGACCGACCAGGATCACCACCACCAACACGATGTACATCGAGAAAGCGCGGACCACGCGCGCCGGGGGATCGACGGCATCAAAGGGGGACGCGGCTGACTTAGCCGCAGCCCCGGCGGGAAGGTCAGCCTCGCGGCCGCCCATGACCCGTCGCTGGGTCGATGTGGGCGATGGCGTCTCATGGGCGAACTGCCATGTCTCGGCCGGCCTCCAGAAACGCAGAAGAGCAGCCAGACATGCCATTGAAACCAGGGCGGCGATGATGTCGGTCAGCTCGGGGCCGACGAAGTTCGAGACGAGGAACTGAACGATCGCAAAGGAGATCCCAGTCACAGCGACCGCCGGCACGATCTGCGTCATCCGCCGCCAACCGGCCAGGACGACGATGAGGTATGCCGGGATGATGATCGAGAAGACCGGAAGCTGACGGCCGACCATTGCCGAAAGGGCAAGGGTCGTGTTGGTAACGGGGTGCCCGATGATGGGAGCAACCAGGCCGCCGAGCGTGACGACCGGGATGCCGATCGATCCGAAAGCGACCGGGGCAGTGTTGGCCAGCAGGGCCAGGACCGCTGCGGTGACCGGCTCGAAACCAAGGCTGGCCAAGATCGATGCGGTGATGGCCACGGGCGCACCGAAACCCGCGATGCCTTCGAGCAAGGCTCCGAACGAGAACGCGACCAGCAGCGTCTGCAGCCGGCGGTCAGTGGTCAATCGCGTCAGCGAACGCTTGATCACGTCGAAGTCTCCGCTGGCCACGGTCAAGTTGTGGAAGAAGACGGCGTTGAGCACGATCCAGCTGATCGGCCACAAACCGAAGGCCATGCCCTCCGTGGCGGTGCCGACGGCGATGCTGAAGGGCATTCCCCACAGGAGCCAGCCCAACGCGAAGGCGGTCAGCATCGCCGCCAGGGCGCAAAGCCACGCGGGCAGTCTCAGGACTGCTAGAAGAACAAAGAGGACGTACAGCGGCAGGCCGGCCACCAACGCGGACAGGAGAATGCTGCCCGCCACCGGCTGGTAAGCCTGGTGAAATGCCAGAAAGGTTCCCATCGCCTCCCCCTTGAACGACAGGCCGGTAACGGAGTCAATTCAATCCGAACCGGCTACTGTTTGCAAGTTCGGTCCCTGGGGCCCGGTTTACCAGGCTCCGCCGCCACCGCCGCCGCCGCCACCACCGGAGAAGCCACCGCCTCCGAAGCCGCTGCCGCCTCGTGCCGCCGGCGCGGACGAGATGGCGGTGGTGAGGCTCGAGTTCATCGATTCGAGGCTGTTCGCGATCAAGACCGCCTGAAATGGGCGGGTGCCTGTGTACCAGCCGTTCGTACGCGTGGTGTCGATCCCGGAGAACGCCTTGGCCCAGCGGTTGACGCAGCCGAAAACGATCGCGTAAGGCAGCAGCTGCGTGAAGATCTCGGCCTTTTCCGCGAACTGCTGGCGGTACTTTTCGGCGGTCGTCATGTACAGCCGAAAGCCCAGCGTGTGCTGCATGAGGTCACGCCCTGCCGCCGTTCGCGTCGAAAAGAGGTGCGAAGCGGCGATCAAAGCCAATCCCACAAGGGCGATGGCCGCTCCGGGCAGTCCCCAGCCGGCGCCGACGCCGAGCACATAAGCCACGCCAGCACCGGCGAGGATGAGGACAACGCCCACTCCGATGATCCCCAGGCGCATCAGGTCAGGCCGAATCCGGAACAGCCGGCGCGACATGGCATCGGTGTAGATCTGGCTCTCCGTCACCTGGAGCGTGGGCAAGAAGGTGCCCTTGAGCTCGGAAATCTTCACCTGCTGACGACCGGCGAACAAACCGTCGAGCAGAGCTTTCTCGTATGGCAACAGGTCTTCCACGGGGGCACCTTTCCAGGTGAGCAGCCAGTCCTTCTGGCCGTCGACTTCCTTGATCGTGAGATGTCCGCGCACGGCGAGATCGACGATCGTCGCGGTGACGTCCTTCTTGTCAGCGCGCTCATCGAGGATCAGGCCGAGCTGCGCCGGGCGAAAGTTCTGGGGCGGGCCGAACTCAACCACGACGGGATCGTGCTCGAACACTGAAGCGGGCGCATCGTGAACCGTGTCGTCGGCGAGGTAGTAGTGGCCGAGATATGCGCGGTCGCGACCGTGCAGCCACCAGTAGCGAGCGATCAAGCCGAGACCGATCAGCAGAAGTACGAGGCTGACCGCGATGTTGGCCGGCTTGAGGTCGAATGCGTCCGCGGGAAAACTGCGTGCCCGCGTCTCGAGAAATGGCGCCGGCACTGACACGGCGCCTTTGTTGAGACCGGTCACCACGGACATCTGCTCGCTGGAGCTGAGCTGACGCTTTGCCGTGTAGGTCACGGCCCCAGGGCTGCTTGCGAACGTACAGGCTTCGGTTGAGCCGCTGGGTCCTTCATAGCACGCGGCTTTTTGGAATGTGCCGTTCGGGATGTAGACCGTGGCGCTGACCGATTGCTTCGGGACGTCCCAGCCCGCGCCGTCGACGTTCCAGTAGAGCTCGTCGTGATCCGTGAAGGAGTTCATAACTCCGCCGAGCTGGTACGTGATGACATATCGATTGGTGCCGGTGACAGTCCGATTCGGATCGCCGATCTTGATCAGTTCAGTGTTGCCGGGCGAAACCGTGTAAGGAATCGGCTTCGATCCATCGGTGACCGAGTTGACGGTCATCGTGTAGTAGCGATCGTGTGAATCGTCGTACCGGTATCGCAGTGGGATGTAGCGGAAGATGCCGTGATGTGATTGCGCTCCGAAGTCGACGCGAATGTCCTCGGTGATTGTGAGTGACGAATCAGAGGCGATGTGAATATCGGAGTGGAACGAGTTGATCACCCAGCCTGAGTCTGCGAAAGCCGGCGCGGAGTTCAAAGAAGCCGCGCAGAGACCAATCAGCGACGCCAGCAGGAGCCGGGTTTTCATAGCGAGTCCGTATATTGCCTCGCTGCACCCATGACTGTGACGAATTTGCGCCACGACATCCGAAATGTGGCGATCATCGCCCACGTCGACCACGGCAAGACCACGCTGGTCGATGCCTTGCTGAAGCAGAGCCACACGTTCCGGGACAACCAATCCGTGGGCACGCTGATCATGGACAGCCAGGATCTGGAGCGGGAAAAGGGCATCACGATCCTGGCGAAGAACACCTCAGTCCGCCATGGAGACGTGACGATCAACATCATCGACACGCCGGGCCACGCCGACTTCGGCGGTGAGGTCGAGCGGGTCCTGAACATGGCCGATGGGTGCCTGCTGCTCGTCGATGCGGCCGAAGGACCGATGGCTCAGACCCGCTTCGTTCTGCGCAAGGCTTTCGAGGCCGGTTTGCGGATTGTCGTGGTCATCAACAAGGTCGACCGCGCAAATGCGGATCCAAAACAAACCCTCGAGCGGCTGCACGATCTGTTCCTCGAGCTTGCCGAAGATGCGGACCAGCTCGAGGCGCCCGTGGTTTACGCGATCGCGAAGGAGGGGCGTGCCGGCCTGGCGCCAGACCACCTGGCGGCGGACCTGGAACCGCTGTTCCAGGCGATCATCGAGAGCGTTCCGCCACCGATCGCCGAGCAAGGCGGATTCCAGATGCTCGTCGCCAACCGTGCTTACGACGACTACACGGGAACCATGGCGATCGGCCGCATATCGCGAGGAAGCGTTGCGCCCGGCGATGCCGTCGCGGTTCTGGATCAAGCCGGGGATGCCTCGCGCGTGAAAGTCGTGCAGGTGCTGATGTTCCGCGGCCTGGAACGGATTGCCGTTGCATCGGCCACAGCCGGTGACATCGTGTGCCTGACCGGTCTCGAAGACGTGACCATCGGCGATACGCTCGCCGATCCCGAATCGCCCGACCCACTCCCACGGATTGCGATCGAAGAGCCCACGGTGCGGATGACCTTCGGCGTGAATACCTCTCCGTTTGCGGGTCGCGAAGGCAAGTTCTCGACCACGCGCCAGCTCCGCGCGCGCCTGTACAAGGAGCTCGACACGAACCTCGGTCTGCACATCAGCGATACCGATGTGGCGGAGCGGTTCCTGGTCAGCGGGCGGGGCGAGCTGCACCTGGCCGTGCTGATCGAGACGATGCGTCGAGAGGGCTACGAGTTCGAAGTCTCGCGACCGGAAGCGATCGTGAAGGTCATCAACGGACAGCGCATGGAGCCGGTCGAGCATCTGACCGTCGACGTTCGCGAGGACCACGTCGGCGCCGTCACGGAGGCGCTCGGCAAGCGACGGGCCGAGATGATCGAGATCAACTACGACCACAAGGGCGGGGTGCGCCTCGAATACGTGATCCCGACGCGCGGACTGATCGGGTTCCGCAACACATTTCTCACCCTGACCGCGGGTACGGGCGTGATGGGTTCTTTGGCCATCGGCTACCGGCCATGGCTGGGCGACTTCCGGGAGCAGCGCAACGGCGCGCTGACCGCCTCGTCGCCTGGCACATCGCTCACGTATGGGCTGGCCGGCGCCCAGGAACGAGGTACGACTTTCATCGAACCGGGTGAGGAGGTCTACGAAGGGATGATCGTGGGCGTCCAGAGGCGGCCTGGCGACATCCGGGTGAACGTCTGTCGCGAGAAGAAGAAGACCAACGTTCGGTCTGAGACGGCCGATATCGCGGTTCGGCTGACGCCGGCCACGAAGCTGAGCCTCGAGCAGTCGCTCGACTTCCTTGCCGACGACGAGCTGCTCGAGGTCACGCCCAAGCATCTCCGGCTCCGCAAGCGGTATCTCACCGAAGTCGACCAGTCGCGGGCCCGCCGGCTGGCCGAAGCCGCCCGGAGTTAGGAACCGCCGGATCCTGGGTATACTGGGGCTAGCCGGCACAGCGCCGGCGCTCACAGTGGGCTGCGATCCTTTCTCGAACGGGCCTAGCTAGTTGAGTTGGCCCCGCCGTTCGAGAGATAGGAGATGGAAATGCCAACAGGCACCATCAAGAAGCTGGTTTCGGATCGCGGCTTTGGGTTTATCAAGGCCGAGGACGGAACGGAGTACTTCTTCCACCGCAGTGGCACCGAAGGTGACTTCGATGGCCTGCAGGGTGGCGAGAAGGTTTCCTTCGAAATCGAGTCGAGCCCGAAGGGCCCTCGCGCGAAGGCCGTCCGCACTCTGTAATTCAGAGACCAGAACGACCCGGGTCGCAAGACCCGGGTCTTTTTTTATGCTCGTTTGGCACTTTTGGCGTCAAACGGGTCTATGGGGTCGGGTTGATAGACACTTTTGGCGCCAGAGTGGTGGAATCCGGTGGGCTCAACCTCCCAGATAAGCGCGCCGTACCGCCGGGTTGCGCAGCAGTTCATCGCCACTCCCGCTGAGCAGAATGCGTCCGGTTTCGATCACATAGGCTCGGTCGGCGATGGCGAGCGCGCGCAGCGCGTTTTGCTCGACCAGGAGAATCGTCGTTCCATCCTTGTGGATCTCTTCGATGGCGCGAAAGACCTCGTCGACCAACTGCGGAGCCAGACCGAGCGATGGCTCGTCGAGCAGCAGCAATCGCGGCTTTGCCAGCAGGCCGCGAGCGATGGCGAGCATCTGCTGCTCGCCGCCCGAGAGTGAGCCCGCGCTCAAGTTCCTGCGCTCGCCCAAAATCGGGAATCGCTTCATCACGTCCTCGATCTGCTTGCGCGCGGCACCACCGTCGCGTCGCGCCCATGTCGCCAGCTCGAGGTTCTCGAGCACGGTCTGCCGAGCCAGGATCTCTCGACCTTCTGGCACCTGCACCAGGCCGCGCCGCACGATCTGCGATGGATTCGCAATGGTCAGGTCGAGCCCATCGAATGACGCGGAGCCGTACTGTGGCCGGATCAATCCGGAAATGGTGTTGAGAATCGTCGACTTACCGGCGCCGTTGGCGCCGATCAGCGCGACGACTTCGCCCGACGCGACCCGAAATGAAACGCCGCGCACCGCGACGATTGCGCCATAGCTCACCGTCAGGTCACTGACATCGAGAATTGCGTTTTCGGGCTCGTGTGCATCTCTTGCCGCCGACATCGCTTCCTCGTCGACCGTCTCCTCGGCAACCCCGCCGGCGCCGAGCGCGCTGTGCACTTCACGCTCACCGCCCGTACCGAGGTAGGCCTTGATCACCGTCGAGTCGGTTGAGACTTCCTCAGGGGTTCCGTCTGCGATCTTCTTGCCGAAGTTCAACACCGCAACGCGCTGGCACACGCCCATCACAAGCCGCATGTCGTGGTCGATCAGCAGGATCGTCAGGCCATCGGCGTTGAGTCTCTCGATCAGCTCGCGGATGCCCTGTTTCTCGGAGGGATTCATGCCGGCCGCAGGCTCGTCGAGGAGCAGAAGCCTTGGCTTCAGCGCGAGCGCGCGCGCAATCTCCAGCCTTCGCTGGTCGCCATAAGGCAGCTCCCCCGCATGCCGCTCGCTGGAGGACTTCGGCAGCCCGACGCTTTCCATCAATTGCAGGGCCTCATTCATACGGTTGCGCTGGCCGGCCCGAAAGATCGGAATGGTTGCGAGCTGCGCCAGCGTGTCGTCGACTCGACGCGTGTGCATTCCGATGATCACGTTCTCGAGCGCGGTCAAATCCTTGAAGAGGCGGATGTTTTGAAAGGTCCGCGCCACGCCGAGAGACGCGATCGTGTGCGCTGGTCGCCCGGTCAGCTCGTCGTTTTCGATCCATGCGCGACCGGACTGAAACCGGACGTATCCCGTGAGCACATTGACCAGCGTGGTCTTGCCGGCGCCGTTGGGCCCGATCAGTCCGTAAATCGCTCCCTTTTCAACCTCCAGCGACACACCATCGACGGCGCGAACGCCGCCGAAGTGGCGCTGGACGTTATCCAGGCGTAGGAGCACGAACCGAGGCTCGCGGCAACCAACTCGGCCGCACCAGCGCCAGACCGCCTCGACCGACGATTCCCTGGGGCCGGAAAACGATGATGGCAATCAAGAACAGCCCGCTGAAGATGTTCAAGTAGGCGCCCGCGCCCGAGAAGACCCACGGCAGAAGAGTGAAGATCATCGCTCCGACCACGGGGCCGAGCACAAATCCGCTGCCTCCGAGAATGGCAAACGTCAGGATCTGCACCGTTCGTGTCACACCGTACTGCGCGTCACCAGGATCGACGAAGAAGTTGAGGTGAGCTTCCAGCGCGCCGGCGTACCCTGCGATTAGCGCACTCAAAACGAAGGCGATCATCTTGTAGCGCGGCACATCGATCCCCTGACTCAGCGCCGCGATCTCGTCTTGACGAATTGCAGCCCACGCGTTACCCAGCCTTCCTTTTGTCAGACGCCACACCAGGAACACGATCACGACCAGTGAGATCAATGTCGGATTGACGCCGCCAAGCGGATCGGCGCCTGGGTTTTTGAGCCCGAGACCTTTGCCGGTGATCGACAGGTTCAGAATCACGCCGAGCCGCAGCGCTTCGATGAAGCCGATTGTCGCGATGGCGAGGAATACGCCCCGCAGCCGCAGCACAGGAAGTCCGACCAGGACTCCTACGACCCCGGCCAGCAGGGTCGCCGCGGCGATATCGACCGGCAGGGGCAGATGCCAGTACAGCCACATCAACACCGACGTGTATGCGCCGACCGCCATGAAACCGGGTGCAGCGAGCGACAGCTGCCCTGAATAGAGGACCAGGAACATCGAGGTAGCGACAATGCCGTTGATTCCGATTTGCCAGATGAGGAGCGAGTGCGAGTTCCAGAAGCCAACCGGATCGTTGAAGAGCGCAATGAAGAAATCCATCTAAATGCGCTCGCGGAGGCGAGTGCCGAATAAGCCCTGCGGACGCAGGACCAACATCGCGAACAGTGCGGCAAAAGCGACGCCATCGCTCGCGCTCCCGCCCAATGCAAGGAAGGCGATCAGCTCGACCAAGGCGAGCAAGTAGCCGCCCAACACGGCGCCTGGAATGCTGCCCATGCCGCCCAGGACGATGACCGCAAGTCCTCGGACCTCGACGTTGTCGCGGCCGATGTAGGGACTGATGTCACCAAGCGCGACGCCAAACAGGATGCCTGCGAGTCCGCCGAGCGCCGACGAGACGACCAGGGTCAGCGTGATCATGCGGTCGACGTTCAAACCCATCAGCCGCGCGGCTCGGGGATTCTCCGCCACCGCCCGCAGCCCGCGGCCGACCTGCGTGAAGCGCATGACATAGCCGAGGATCAGCATCAGTCCGATCGAGAACGGGATGATCACGACTTTCGCGGCTTCCAGATGCAGGTCGCCGAGATGCCACGTCGGATTGGGGATCGTGTTCGAGGGAAATGCAACCGAGTTCGCGCCGTCGACCCACAGCCATCCGAACAGAGT